>JAYUIP010000575.1:0-5402 GCA_043765945.1 Arcicella sp. | reverse complement strand
AGGGGTCGAATGTTACAATACCTGACATAAAAAGTGAACCTGCATAAGAATTTGAGAACGTATTTTTAACTATCTGTGGCACATCTTTTTCCTCCACTATCTGCGAGCGAATCACGATTAAATCTTGTTTCTCTGACTGATTATCAATAATTAAAACTCGTTCTTTTCGACTGTTTTTATAAGCAACATACTGCGTTTTCACTTGTCCAAAACCCGATTCTGCAACGCCATAATCATATTGCCAAGTATTATAATTTGTATTAATATAATTTGTAATATCAGAAGTTAAACCATTGCTATTCAAAACTTTATAAGAAAAATCACTCTCAATTGGTGAAACCCACTGCAAGACAATTCCCGTATCTGACAGCGTGATTTCAGAACTTAATAAAGCACCATTCAGACGTTCTCGGAAATTGAGAATAATCTTGTAAGCAACATTGATTAAATTATTACCAACATTGGTTAATTCATAAATCGTGACACTCGCATCTTTCAATTGATTATTACTAATAAATTTTTTCACAACCATTGGAATTTTACTATCAAAATTCACTCGGTCGGTACTCGTAAAATTAATAGCAGATACTTTTTCTGCTTCCACTTTTTCTGCACGCAGAAACACGTTATTAGCATCAAAAAATAAGTTTGAAGCATTATTTTTATCAACTTGGATTTTCAATTTGTAGCCATCCGTTTGCGTTGAAGACTTCATCACATCATACGCCATCAAGATTTGAGCAGTAGCATAATTACTTGAAATATACTGTTTTATGGCATTTGGAAGGATTTTCGTTGCTCCAACCAATTCATTCAAATCAATAATCTCTCCGTAATAATCAACCAACGAAAGGACTTTCCCACGAGGCGAAACAAAATCTGTTTGCCAAGTCTTGTCTGGCTCCAAAGGCTTGAAAATAAAAGATGCTACGTCTGGATACATCTGTTTGAAGACTTCCGTAGATGCCTGCGGAATGACGGGCGGTTGTGGAGGCGAAACGTCTTGCACGACTTTATCACAACCTGTAAATAAGAAAATACTTACTAAAAAATAAATTTTGCGGAAGCTATTGCGAACAACAAACTCGTGGCATAAGATAAAGTATTCTCTTACGTCTTGCCATGAGCATTTTATGGAAAATAAATATTTTTTTTGTGAAATTTTCATGCTTTTTTATTCGATAATTGGTAATATCTGGATATTAAGATACAACAAAAATCGTCCTTACAAAAACATGGACGTAAAAGGCTATGGGAAAGGTTGCATTAGGTGTAAAAAAAGTTTGTAGAGTCCGAAAATTAGACCACGGAAGACACGGATTGAACGGATTTACACTGATAAAATGATAAAAAAATCCGTGTAAATCTGTCTAATCCGTACAATCCGTGGTCTAATTTTGTTTACAAAAATTCTTTTATTTTATATCTCGAAAATCACCTCCTCATTCGGCACACGAGTTCTTTCTGAGTAAATGCCTTCGGGCTTTGCGGTGCCGCAAGCAACTATCATGGTAATTTCTGCGATAGAGGGCAAATTCAAAATTTTCTTCACAATAGCTTGGTCGAAACCTTCCATCGGGCAAGTATCATAGCCTTCTGCCGCCATACTCAACATAAAAGTTTGAGCCGCCAACGCACATGATTTATGGGTCATAACTCGTTGGTCGCCGTTGTTTCTGATGCGGAGAAATGGCTTTTGGAAACCCATGAAGAAGACGATGATGGTTCTGAGCAAAGTATTGAATCCGAAAGGGTCAGACCGATAAACTAAGGGCATGAGTTTTCGATAATAATCCAAAGCTCGTTCATCTCTTTTGGTTAATTCTTTTCCTTCAAATTGCTTTTTGAGGTTGGCTAAATTCCATTCAGAACGCTCCTTCCATTTGTCTTGCCGAGTAACGAAAACAACGGCTTGATTGGCAGTTTTTATGGCAGATTGTCCCATACAAGCGTGTGTAAGGGCATCATGAACTGACTTTGTTTTTATCCAATAAAATTCCCAGAGTTGCATATTGCTACTATTGGGGGAAAGAATGGCTCGGTCAATACTGCGTTTAATCGCTGATTCATCGAACGGAACCATCTCATCATAAATCCTGACGGAGCGACGTTTTTGGATAATTTTATCAAAATCTTGGGTAGTCATATTTGCTTACAATTCGTTAATTTCTTTTTCGGATAATCCAGTAGATTTTCTGATTATATCAATTGCAACGCCTAATTGTTTTAAATCTCTTGCTATCTCTATTTCTCTGTCTTGTCGCCCTTTTTCATTACCCTCACTTGTTGCTGTTTTTACAAATTCTTTTACTTCAATATAAGTCAATAGACTTTCTTGATAGAACTCGTATTGTTCATGAGTCATATTCGCTATCTCTGCAACATTGAAGGCTTTTTCAAAAATGGGTTCTTGTAAAATTGCGGGAATTGACTCAAATCCTTCTAATTTTTTCAAGAAATAAATCCATTTATCAAAGTGATTTTCCAGTTCATCTTCGTTTTTAGTAAACAAAGGCATTTGGATAAACTTGAAATTCAATTTGTCATAAAAAATATCTCCATCTTGGTCTTTTAAATCAACAGAACGTAAGAATTTCTGACGTTCCTCTTTTTCATCATACTGAAAGTCCAAAATGGCAATCATATACACAGGAGTCAATTTAAAGTCCCAATCTCCTCTTTTGGCTTGTTCTTTAATCGGAAAAGTCGAATAAAATAATGACCTATCCTTAAAGAAATTCACCTTTGCTTTTTGCATTTCAACAATAAACTTCTCGCCTGTTTTTGATTCACAATGTATATCAAAAATGGCTTTTCTTTCATGCGAAAGTTCGGGGATATTTTCTGAATTACGAAAACTTAATTCACTGATTTGATGATAAGCTGGAAGAATCTGATTGAGAAAATCAATCAATAAATCTTTATTGGCTTCTTCTCCAAAAAGTTTCTTAAACCCAAAATCGGTATATGGATTGATGTATTTAGACATTCTTTTATTTACAATTAAAATTTACTCTGAAATTTAACCTAAAATCTTTGAAAAAGAAAGGATTGAGGTACGCTGACTACCTACTTCTTCAACAAACAAGCCATATAAAATCCATCATATCCATCCGTTGCGGGGGAGGTTCGGCGTTCTGATAAAAGTTCCCAATTTTCGGGTTGTTCGATTAATAATCTTTGTATATGTGCCTCACTTTCAGAGGGTAACAAACTGCACGTGGCAAAAACCATCTTACCGCCTTTCTTCAACATGGCTGAATATTCCGATAAAATTTTCCATTGAATTCTTCTCAAATTATCAATAAAAGCGGGGGTCAATTTCCATTTAGCATCTGGATTTCTACGAATTACACCCAAGCCCGAACAAGGCACGTCCAAGAGCAATCTGTCGGCACTATTTTCAAGACTTAAAAGAGTTTTGGCATCAATCAATTTGGTTTCGATATTGTCCACGCCATTGCGTTTTACTCGCTTCAAAAGTTCCGTCAATTTGCGTTCTTCCACGTCCATTGCCACCACTCGCCCTTTGTTTTGCATCAATGCTGAGAGGTGCAATGCTTTTCCGCCCGCACCCGCACAAGCATCAATAACTCGCATACCTAATTTTACGTTCAAAAATGGGGCAACTAACTGAGAAGCAGCATCTTGCACTTCAAAAAAACCGTTTTTATACAATTCAGTTTTGGAAATGTTGCTCCGTTTTTGCAGGATTAAAGCATCGGGTAATTCCGCTAAAATACTGGTTTCAATGTTGATTTTATTCAATAAATCTTGTAAGGCTTTTTGATTGGTTTTCAAGGTATTGGCTCTTAAAACTACTGGAGCTTGTTGGTTCAACGCCTTGATTTCTTCCGTCCATTTTTCAGCTCCTAATTCGGCTTCACCCAAGGCATCGAGCCAGTCGGGTACGGATTCACGGATTTTGCGAATTTGTTGGGCTTCTTGGTATTTTACTACAATTTTTGCTGAATTTAAGCCTTCAAATTCTTCCCATTTTGGCAATAAATCTTCGGTCTCAGGCTGGTTTTTGATAATTAACCAAGCACCAACCATTTGGAAATAATTGGTTTCAGTTAAGTTATTTTCTGGTAAATCTGTAACGTATAGTGCTAAACGCCAGTTTCTTACAATTTCGTAAGCGGTTTCGGCAATAAAATTTCTATCACGACTCCCCCACTGTTTATTTGATTTTAAGGCTTCCTCAATCACTCGGTCTGCCTGACGAGGATTTTCGGGATTGAAGATTTCTTGCAATGCCTTGACGGTTGCCGAGACTAAGGGACGATGGAGACGCATATTTCAGTTATCAGTTATCAGTAAACAGTTGAGCGGTGTTCCGCTATCAGTAATTACTGTGCTTTTTAAGGTGCAAATTTCCGAAAATTTGATGAGAAAATCTATTGAAGGAATTTTATATCTTAATTTAGGAGTTAGCAAGAGAAAAAGATTTTTTTAAATATTATTCAAAATCTTTCACACAAAAACAAGACATTAAAATCTAAGTGTTTATCAATCAGATATGAATTGGAATTAGCCACAAGCCCTTGGGTGGTAATCAAGGTGATAAAAAGCTGCTTTTTGGTTTGGGTAGTTTGCTGAAATACGTTTCTTTTTCTTTGTAAATCTTCAATATCTTTATTGGTAAGTGAATACAAACCGTCATAATATTTCATTTCGCAAATATTGATGGCATTGTCAGCCCTATCAATCAGCATATCTATTTGGCAACCTTCGGTTTCATCATCTTTTTGCTTATAAAAACTGGATTCATCGGTCAAAATACCAGAGATTCCTAACGCTTGTTTAATGCCGCTGATGTGTTTTATACAAAGCGTTTCAAAGGCATAACCACCCCAAGATTTTGCCGTAGAGGTATTGAATTTCTTAACCCAATAATCTTTACTATTTTTGTTGGGTTCGATAAAATGGATGTAAAATAACGAATATTCATCGGTTAAACGATAGATGGTTTCTCGCTGTTTTTTACGATAAAATGAATAAGAATTGATAAATCCCGAAGCCTCCAATTCTTCTAAAATGGTCGTAATGGCACCACCCGTATTGAGTTTGCTTTTTTCAATGATTTCTGCCCGAGTCAAGCCACTCCATTTAGTCGCCAATGCCCTAATAACCGCAATATGCTTTTCGTGGTTTGAAAAAAGGGCTTTATACAGATTATCAAACTCGCCAAACAGGGAGGCAGACTTACCAAAAAACATATTATTGATAGCCTGCACTGCCGTTTCACCCTTTTGTATTTCTTTTAAATAATAAGGAATTCCGCCCGTAGTCATATACAGTTGGATGAGATTTTGACGGGGCATTGTAATAGATTTTGCCGTAAAATACTTTTCAGTTTCCTGCAACGTAAAGGGCTGTAAATGAATCTTTTGCGTTAC
>JAYUIP010000574.1:0-1858 GCA_043765945.1 Arcicella sp. | reverse complement strand
TTAAATTGAATGCAGCGGGGGGCGTAGCTCCGTACCAGTATTCTTCCGAACCCAACAATTTTGGGACTGACCCCAACTTGACGGGTTTTGTGGCGGGGAATTATACGCTTTATGTGAAAGATGCCAATGGTTGTATCAAACAAACAAAGCAGGATTTATCGCAACCCAACATTTTAAAAGTTAATTCGAGCGTCAGTAAAAATGTTTCTTGTTTTGAAGGCAACGATGGCGAAATGGTGGCAACGAGTGAGGGAGGCATGAGTCCGTATCAGTACGCCATTGACGAAGTAAGTTTTCGAGATAGTCCTAATTTTAAGGAATTGAAAGCCCAAAACTTTACGATTACTATCAAAGATGCCAATAACTGTTTACAGAAAACGAGTGTGGTAGGCATTACCGAACCGCCTCTGTTAGTACCCAGTGTGGTTACGCAAAGTGATGTCTTGTGTTTCGGGGGCAGTGACGGTAAGATTAATACGAACGCTTCGGGCGGTACGAGTCCTTATTTGTACGCCTTGGACGGTAGGAGTTTCGAGACTAACCAAAACTTTACGGGCTTGAAAAAACAAGAATACGTCCTGTCGGTAAAAGACGGAAAAGGATGCGTTAAAAAGTTAGTGGTCAATATTAGCGAACCCAATGATTTGGTGTTGAATGCCATTACTACCGAAGCAGTACCTTGTTTTGGGGATGCCAAAGGCGTTGCTTTGATTCAAGTGGAAGGCGGAACGGCTAAATATACGTATTCAAAGGATGATGTTAATTACGTGGAATCAGAAACTTTCAGGGATTTGAAAGCGGGAGATTACACTTTTTACGTCAAGGATGCCAATAAATGCCAAAAGAAAATTTCTCTCAAACTTACCCAACCCGACCTCTTGGAGTTGTCCTTGGTGAAAGCCAGTGATCCTTTGTGTTTGGGGGATGAAAACGGTAAAATAGAATTGTTGGCAAAAGGAGGTAATTCGGAGTATGTCTATATTCTTGATAATGTTAAGAAAAATACGGACGGACTTTTCACGGATTTAACGAACGATGAATACGCTTTGCAAGTGGTGGATAAAAAAGGCTGTAAGCAAAATATTACGCCCGTAAAACTCACGTGGCCCAAGGCTTTGAGTGCGGGTGTAAGTATTGAGGCTCCTAAATGTGTGGGGGATAATAATGGAAAAATTACGCTCAATGTAACGGGGGGGATATTTCCCTACACGGCATCAACGTCAAGTTCGAGTAATGATTTTAATGATAACTATACTTTTGATAAACTGCCCGCAGGACAATACCGATACAGTATTAACGATAAAAATGGCTGTAAACTCAGTTTGCCCGTAAAATTAGCCGAACCGCAAACCTTAAATGCTGTGGTGTTTGATGTTCCCAAAGAAGTTTGTAAAGGGCAAGTAGTAACGCTGGATGCCAAGAATCCGAATCGAATGGTGCAGTGGTATCGCAATGGCAAAGCGTTGAGTACAGAACAAAAAATTGATATTTCTGAACCCGATGACTATTCGATTTCCGTGAAAAATGCCACGGGATGTGAGGTGATTGGGAAATATACGCTGGTGAATAATGCTAATCTATTCAACCCAGATTTCTTGATGGCGGTTCAGGCTTTCGTGGGTGATACGGTCGTGGTCTTGGACATTTCAAAACCCAAACCCGAAGAAACGAAATGGATTCTACCCGCCGATGCCAACAAAATGGAAGACAATGTTTCGAGACTGACCTTCATTCTCAATAATATCGGGGAGTATCAAATTACGCAAATTGCCAAAAAAGGGGATTGTCGGAATACTAAAACCCGTGGTATCAAAATCTTTAAAAAGGAGGACGTTGATAATACAGACCCTAAATTGGG
>JAYUIP010000573.1:0-1859 GCA_043765945.1 Arcicella sp. | reverse complement strand
TTTTACACCGTTTTTATGAAGTAATTCAACAATTGGAGCGAGTCCGTCTTTGTAATAAACTGAAATGAGAGCAGATTGGATTTTTTTGGATTCCATTGTTTGTTTTTAGGGTTTAGGTTTTGGGTTTTAGGGGTTAGTAAGTTTACTAACCCCTAAAACCCAAAATCTAATACCTATTAAGAAATAAGGTGCAAAATTACGTAATTTCAATTAAAGAGGATAAAGTTTGTTTTTATAATCTGAATAAAAACAAAAAGCGAGTTCTCCGTGATTGGAAAACTCGCTTTTGACCTTGAAATATTATCCACCTAATCCAACGTGTAAATAAAGGATTTTTTGGCAGGACTATCCCTTTTTTCAAGTGCTATTTCCTTGCCGTTGAAAACTACTTTGTTGTAATTAACAACTGTCGTAAAAGAAACATCTAAACTTATTTTATCAACATTTCCATTTGAATAAACCATCTCTATCGTATTTAAGCCCTCCTTTAATATGTCTTTGGTTAAGCTAAAACCATTAAAAAGTTGGAAGAATGTATTACTTTGTAAATCCGTATATATCCCTATTTTATTACTTTGAAATGTATATACCTTATTATTGTCAGACGTAACAACAAACTTGATGTCCCCGCTGTTCAACATTTTCGTTTTCTCTGCATTTTTGAACGTCAAGAAGTTTCCTTCAATTAATCCTGGTGAATTAATGATTGGTTCCGTCTTGTGACAAGATATTACAGAGAATAAAGCGATTAAAAAAGTGAAAAATTTCATGTTTATTAGATTTTTAAATTGTAAATACCACCGATTGAACTATTGAAATTGTAAGGCATTGGGTTTCCATTTTCATCGGCACCCCAATAATATTGAGAAAACCAACCATTATGAGAGCCTCCCCAGCCCCAATTTATACTGAAAATTGTATAATAAATTGGCACCCATTGATCTCTACTATGATTATAATATCCATAAGGATATTTCCAATTCTGATAACCATCACATACCCAAGCATGGCAATCGCCTCCATCACAACCTTCTAAAATTACGGGATGTTCATCGTATAATGAGACTTTCGTATTGTAAGCCCAGTTGTTATCATAAGCTACTCTATCTCCTTGTATAAAATTAAATGTGTTTATCAAAGCATTTCGAGCTTTGGTAAGTGTTGTGCTTGATCCACTGCAACCATAGTTCATATCAGCGGCAACTCCTGCATCTCTCATTAGTTTTTGTGTTTCGTATGTCCCATAATTGGGAGGCATAGAACTCCAAGAGTACCCTAATGGTTTTCCGTTTTTATCACCCCAATACTTCATTATCTGAGCCATCGAAGTAGCAACACAGCCAGTAAAGGCTTTTCCCCCCGAACCACCACTTGTACAATTGGTAGTAACTAAGTCATTATATCCTGAAACTTGATCCCAAGTAGTGTTAATGAAAGGTCCGACACCATCTATAAAAACACTCGTCGTAGTTCGCCCATTTTTTATAGAAGGTGTTTTGAAATCATTTTTCTTAAACTCCTTTACCATCATTTTCGCATCTTCTATCCAAATAAGTAATCCACCAGGTGTATTATCACGATTTCTCTTTTCTAATGTTCCTGTTTCTGCATAGCCCAAATATGAGGGCAACCTTTTGTCACCAGCAATTACCGCAAATCCTTTATCGTAATTAAAGATATAGAAAAGAGTGTCAATAGTTGTTTTCCATCTTTGGTTGTCTTATCTACTATAACTTCATTACTCTTTATCTTTTTTGATTCACCATTAATACGGCTTTTAGAATTACCCAAGATTTGCCAAAAATCACTCGAAGCAATCTTATTTGCTTCATCTAAACTTCGAGTATTAGAATTAGTTG
>JAYUIP010000572.1:0-5410 GCA_043765945.1 Arcicella sp. | reverse complement strand
GTACCGGGGACGGGAATCGAACCCGTACGAACTTACGTTCACAGGATTTTCGTACCACTATAGCTTTCGCTACCACTGCCGAATTGCAGTTTTGGGGTCTGGACTTTCTCTTTACCGTGTTATGAAGCTCATAATTTAGGTACTGCCTGTCAAGTCTCTACACCTTCCTTTTGATTTCTCTAAAGGCTTGGCTCGGGATTACCATCAGCTAAACTGTTAAGGCTTCCCCGAATTTAAGCAGTTCTACATCAATCATTTCTGACTGAGCACTCAAATTTTTAATATTTTTAGCTCGATAATTCTCAGTAAAAACATGACAATTAGGACATAAGAGCATAAGATTTTCTAATTGATTATTATATCTATTTCCATCCTTGTAATGTAACTCCAAGGGAATTGGTTTTTGAAGCCACTCACTCAAATTACAAGATTCACATTGATGAACTTTGATACTTTCTTTTAGTAATCTTTTTCTTAACTTATGACTTTGATAATTATATTTTCCTTCAAAAATTTCACTTAATGATATAACATTTTCTTTTTGAGTCTTTGTTATACCTTTGCATGATTGATTAGACTTGAAACAAGCTAATCTTTTTGCATGAAAACATAAAGTTTTATAATTCATTCCCAACTTAATAGATGCTTGACTCATACTTGAAGACGCATTACACACGTCAATAAAATGATTTTCAAACTGTTGGTTAAAATTATATCTTGCCATTTTGTGAAATTTTGTTTTCACAAAGCTAATAACTTTAAATTGTAAACTAAAAATGTCAATGAACTAAGTCCTGCGTGTCTACCAGTTCCACCACCCTGGCATGAGTCCGAGATTTCTCTCTTCCTCGTAAACTTAAAAAGCACCTTGCGGTGCCTAAAATAAGCTGAGCGAAAGACCGGGTTCGAACCGGCGACCTCAACCTTGGCAAGGTTGCGCTCTACCAGCTGAGCTACTTTCGCATATTGTACTGGTGAATTGTGTTGCAAAATTAGTGTTTTCAGATTTTGTATGCAAATGTTTACTGAAAAAAAATTATTTAAAAAACGTAATTACTTCCGTAAATACCTGATTTTGTTTACTTTATGATGTTTACTAAATCAATTATTTTATTCAATAATTTAATCCCAACAACGAGTAGAGATAGGATTTTAATGTGTTTTGAAATAGTTTTGTATCCATTTCAAATACCTTTTTCATGCAAAAAATAATTACCACTTTAATAATTTTATCCTTGATATTTAATGTTTGTCATGCTCAACATTACCAACATTTTACGTTGTGGAATAGAATTTTAGTACAAAAAAAAATTAACGACCACTGGGAAATCTCGGCTGATGTGCATTGGCGAAGACAAAGTGATTTTAACTCATCAAATGTTAACCCTCTTGCTTTGAGGTTTATGGAAGGTTACAGAATTACTACTACTTATCGAATTAAAAACTTTGGAATATCATTCGCTCCTTTTCTAATTTATACTTCTCCTTTATACAGCAAAAATAGTGATTTGAGTCGTCCTGATAGAACAGAGATAAGACCTACTATTTTTACAGAATGGACTAAAAAATTATCCAATAAATTGATTTTTCGTTCAAGATTGGGTTACGAATATCGGATTTTTAAACGTCCAGATGATGTCTGGGGAGATGAACAAGGACGAGTGAGGTTACGCTTGCAGATGCGTTATTTGTGGAATAAAAAGAATACCGTTTTCATCAGTGAAGAACCTTTGTATAACATTTCTCCTAATGTACCAGCCAATTCTTTCAGTCAAAATCAATTGTATCTTGCTTATAATCATACCTTTACACCATATTTTTCTTTTGAAGCGGGTTACTGTTGGAATCATAGACAAAGACCTACGCTAACAGAATTTGATGAGGAAAACATTTTGCAAACACATTTTATATTTAGGTTATAAATCAATGAGTGAATGATAGAATGAGTGAGTGATTTCAAAGTCTTATTTATTATATCATTCTATCACTCACTCATTGACCTATTCTATCACCACCCGCTTTGAAGTGCCATCTTCGCCTTGCGTAACGGTTACGAAAATTGTCCCTTTAACATTTTTCTTCAAATCAACTTGTCCCATGAAATCGCCTTGAAAATCTTTGAATTTCTGAGAACCCACTTCCTTTCCGTTAATATCCGTAACGATTACATTCACATCACCTTTCACAGGAGCATGAAATTTAAGGTTCAATTTATTATCAAAAGGCTTATTTGGATAAATTTTAAGGGCTTTTACGGTTTTTGATTCGTTTAAGAAGTCAAAATCTTTTAGGTCTAAATCAAAATTTCCTTGAAAGTTTTTCACCATCGGCTCAATTGAACTGAACATCTTTTTCTCATCAAAATTCTTGAATTTTTTCTCCATATCGTTGCCAAAATCTTTGAAGAAAATCGTCAAATCATCATCATTTCCATTATCTAAATCTTTATCAATTCGCTTACCATCTTTATAAATCTGCATTCTCTTTTTCGTTTTTCCTTGTGGAGAATTCAATGAAAATGGGCGGTCTGAATCATCGTCTGAATCGGTGTGTTTATTATCGAATCTATCGATTTTAATTTTGAATTGTTTATTTCTTCCATCTCCCGAAGAATTAGAAAGGGAATCGGTAATACGATTGATGAGTCTGTCCTTTTCAGAATCGCTCATGCCTTCAACGTTGTAAGATTTGTCAAAAACCTCCTTTTTGCCATTTTCCGACGACTCAATGTGAATGGTCATTTTACCGTTATTCTCATTAATATTCTGAGAAATACTTTTTTGTGCTATTGCCGACATTCCCAAAGTCAGCATGAAAGCGGTTGTGATAATGTTCTTCATTTTGTTTAATTGATTATGTACGAGTATAATTGGCACGCAGATGACGCAGATGCCTTCGGCAACGCAGATTTTTTTCGTGTTTTTATTAAAGACTAAGAATTTAATTTTATGGATTAATATTTTAAAAATCTGCGAAAATGTGTACGGTTCGACGTTTCGATTGCGAAGCATCTGCGTCATCAGCGTTCCATAATGCGTGTCATTCTAACGACAAACTTAACGAAAGGTCTCAATATCAAACCTTTATCTTCTGTTAAAAGATGTTAAAGCAAATACATTGCATGAGTTTTACGTTAATTTTGCTGACGAGATAAAGACACAGTAGTTTTTAAAATGTTGCACGTTGCGAAATAGAAATTTCGCTTTTTAATGAAATGACTAAACGTAAAATACAATATATCATTGCCCTCATGTCTTTTGCATTGTTGGGGCTGATTGCCTTCCAGATGTTCTGGTTGGGGTTTACGGTGCGTTCCAAAAATGACCAATTCGGGAGCGATGTTCGTGATGCTATGCAACAGGTTGTCAGGAAATTATCGCAACAGGAGATGTATTATTTTATGCAGAGAAAAATTGCTTCCGATGAAAATCAAAAGCAATTAATGGCAATTGCAAAACCTGTGGAACAGAAAGCAAAAATAAAGAAAAAATCACGCCCCGTTGTTCCCCATAATCCTTCGTTAACAATGAGTTTAGGTAAGATGAAGGAGCCACAATTTCCTTCTGATATTTTGGTTTCAAAGGGCGTTGAAATTTTACCAAATGGAGATATTCGAGAGCATCAAGAATTTTCGATTGATTTGAATAATGAAGATGCCATCAGTTTAATGAACGGTCAGAAGCAAATTGATGAAATTTTTGGGGAGGCAGTTGAGCGACATAATCAGATGGTTCAAGATTCAATGAATAAATACAAACCGTTGATTACCAAGAAGATAAAAGTAAAAAAGCCTCAAATTGACCGTACAATTCAGTATGCTGAAACTGCTCAAAAAGTGCGAAACAAAACAGAAATGGCAAAGGAGGTTTTTAATGATTATCTGTTCACTAAACGTAGTATTTATGATAGAGTTAATTATCAAGTATTAGATTCATTATTGAAATATGAAGTAAAAATGAAAGGCATTGAGATTCCGTTCGAGTATGGAATTAGTAGTCTGGAGAACCCAAGTTATTTGCATTATGCCTCTTCGATGAAGTATAAAGTTTCGGGTTTGAAGAGTGATAAAGATACGTATTCGGTCAATCTTTTTCCGAATGATTATAGTAATTCTGAGAGTTATTTGCGGGTATATTTTCCTAATCAAGACCGGTACATTATTCGGAATATTTGGATGATGTACGCCACTTCATTGCTCTTGATTTTGGTGGTTTTGGGTTGTTTTTATGTGGCAGTAAGCACAATTGTAAAGCAAAAGCAATTGGCAGACATTAAAAATGATTTTATCAACAACATGACTCACGAGTTTAAAACACCAATTTCTACGATTTCGTTAGCAACTCAAATGCTTGGGGATGAGGCAGTTACGGCGAGTCCTTCGATGTTTAAGCGATATTTGGGAATTATCAGAGATGAAAATAAACGCCTTGGTTCGCAGGTTGAAAAAGTATTGCAAACCGCCCAAATGGAGCGAGGAGAAGTTCGCTTGAATTTAGGAACGGTGAATGTTCATCAGATTATTGAACGAGTTTTGGGAAATATCAGTCCACAAATTGAATTGCGTGAGGGCATTATTGACATAGATTTACAGGCAGAAAATCCTGAAATTCAAGCGGATGAAGTGCATTTAACCAATATTATTTTCAACCTTTTGGATAATGCCAATAAATATTCTCCCGAAAAACCCATCATTAAAATCACTACTGAAAACACTGAAAAGGGACTTTCTATCAAAGTGTCAGACCAAGGAATCGGCATGACGAAGGAATCTATCAAGCAAATTTTTGAGAAATTCTACCGTGTGCCTACGGGCAATGTGCATGATGTAAAGGGCTTTGGTTTAGGATTAAGTTATGTGAAAAAGATGGTTGAGGAACACAACGGGCGGATTAATGTGGTGAGTAAGTTGGGGGAAGGGAGTGAGTTTGAGGTGGTGGTGCCTGGAACTTGATTTTCTAAATTAATCATGCAATTCTTCCCAAAAAATACTGAATTGCATGGTTAATTAAAAGAAATATGAAAATCATCTGTATTTCCAACACCTACAACCTCCATAAAGAGAAGAGTGTTGCTGACGTACAAGTGGTCGGTGAGGACACACGACCATGGCAACACGAAAAACGAAAAATGAACTGGGCGGCATTCCGCATCGAATTAATCAAACCAAATTTAACAAAATGACTAAGATTCTACTTGCCGAAGATGACCCAAATCTCGGAATTTTATTGCAGGAATACCTGACTATCAAAGGCTACGAAACTACTTTGGCAAAAGATGGCGATGATGCCCTCACGAAGTTTGTTCAACAATCTTTCGACCTCTGTATTTTTGACGTAATGATGCCCAAAAAAGATGGTTTCACGCTCGCAAAGGAAGTCAGAATGTCGGATAAAGATACGCCCATTATCTT
>JAYUIP010000571.1:0-1860 GCA_043765945.1 Arcicella sp. | reverse complement strand
TTTATTGTTAATTCTTGGCAAAAGGTCATTGATAATCAGGAGATTAACCAAAGCCACGCCTACGAACTTTGTGTATTATTGGTGTTAAAAGATAGGTTGCAATCGGGCGATGTTTTTGTAAAAAACTCTCGAAAGTTTGCTGATTTCAATAGCTTTTTAATTCCAAAATCTCGTTGGGAGATAGAATCAGAACGTATTTGTCAATCATTGGGAGGCATTGATATTGTCGCTAAAATTGATGAAATGGCATCGGAATTAGCCTCGTTACTCAAACCATTATCTAAATTATTGGCAGAAGGCACTGATGTAAGAATAGAAAATGGAGAGTTAGTTTTGACACCCATCAAAGCTGATGAACTCAGTGATTCTGCCAAACGATTAAGAGAGCAAGTTAATTTGAGACTTCCCAAAGTTGGTTTGGTGGAGATAATAAGAGAGGTTGATTCTTGGGTAAATTACACGAATGAACTTCGGGATGGAGATTCTTCTCAAAATTCGGAACGAGATTCTCTTCTGTATGCAGCCTTAATGGGCAATGGTCGCAATCTGCCATTGGCAGATTTAGCCCGTTCTTCAGATTTAGATTATCAAGCTTTATGGTGGGTTGCTAACAATCATTTTAGCGATGAAAATGTTAAAAAATCCAACAATATTGTCGTGAATTTCCTGCATAAACAGTGGCTCAGTGAGTATTGGGGCGATGGTACGTTATCATCTTCTGATGGACAAAGATTCCCTGCCAGTGGCAAAATACGCAATGCAACCGCTATCGTAAAGTATTTTGGCTTTGGAAAGGGCGTTACTTTTTATACCCATACCTCCGACCAGTATTCTCAATATGGTTCAAAGGTAATTGCTTCAACCGAACGGGATACCACTTATGTTCTGGATGAAATCTTAGCCAATGAAACCGATTTGGAAATTTTAGAACACGCAACTGATACTCATGGATATACTGATTTACTCTTTGCGTTCTTTAATTTGGTGAACAAGAAACTCATTTCACGGCTGAGAGACCTCAAAGGACAAAGGCTTTGCAAAATCAAATCAAGTACCAGTGTTGAGTACAATGAGTTAGCATATCCGCCCCTTAAATTTACGGGAATGGTCAATATAGATTATCTCAAAAAGAATGCCCATGAGTTACAAAGAGTATCAGCATCATTACAAACTGGAACAGTAACTGCCTCATTACTAATGAATAAGCTACAAGCCTACCCAAGACAAAACAATTTAATGTATGTATTACAAGCCTACGGACAGTTAGAAAAGACAGTGTTTATCTGTAACTATTTGCTGATACCTCCGATGAGAAAGAGAATCAATCGGCAGTTAAATAAAGGAGAACAGTTACATAATTTGAGGTCTTATCTATGGTTTGGTAGTGATGGATTCATTCGCAAACAACAAGAATTAGAACAATAAATAACAGCATTCAGTCTCACATTATTAACCAATATTGTGATGGCTTGGAACACAGTATATATTCAAGAAATTCTCAAAGAACTAAAACAGGAAGGGTATGAGATTAATGAAGAAGATTTTGACCATATTTCACCTGCATCTTTTGAACACATTAACCGTTTGGGAAAATACAATTTTAAAGATGAAATTAAACTCGAGGAGAATGGGTTGCGAGCTTTAAGAAAGCCTAAGAACGGTAGATTTGTCTTCAAATCAAAGTAGGGAGTATTAGGTAGAACAATAACTAATCTATTAGTTAAAAGCCGTAAATTTTCGCACAAATGTTATGAAAACCTCTTATACAAAAGCCTACAAATTGAAAAGTTCTCCAAAATATTAAACACTTTAAGTTTTATACGCAAGAAATTATAAACCTAATTCACCAAAAATCTGTCT
>JAYUIP010000570.1:0-5412 GCA_043765945.1 Arcicella sp. | reverse complement strand
ACAGATTCCCCGTCTGAAAGCCCAATTGGAAAGTTGTTTGCACACTTTACACGCTCACAAACGAAGGCTCTATTTGCTTCGGGAATGATGAATTTTATGTTGTAATTAACTGATAATAAAGGAATTAATGTTTCTCCATCTAAGTGGTCAGTGTGGTTGTGACTGGATGTCACGATGTCAATCATATCCAACTTTTCAGGGTCGATTGCCAACTCACTCATGCGGGTATGGGGCTTGTCGGTGGAGGCATATTTAATGGAAAGAGAGTCGGATAAATAAGGGTCAAACAGTAAGAATTTTTCTTGCCATTTTATCAAAAATCCACTCTGGGCTAACCACCAGATTTTGAAGCCATCACCCGTTTCAGCGGTCTTGATGTCGTGCAAAAGTACATCATCTTTTTGTATTGCTTTGATTAACATTGTTTGGGCGGGGGTTATGTTGGCACGCAGATAACGCAGATGCTTCGCAACGCATATTTTCGCAGATTTTAAAATTAGATTTTAAGTTTTATTGGGCAGTTCTGATATTAAAAACCAATTAATTAGGGATAAAAAATCTGCGAAAATCTGCGTTGCCGAAGGCATCTGCGTTATCTGCGTGCCAATAAATTACTCAAATATTATCGTCTTATTCCCATGTATAAAAACTCTATCTTCCAAGACTAATTTCAAGGCTTTTGCCAGTACAATTTTCTCAACGTCACGACCAGCCTGAGCCATTTCTTGGGCGTTTTTTGTATGATTTACACGGGTAATGTCTTGGAAAATAATGGGTCCTTCGTCCAAATCATCCGTGACGAAATGAGCCGTTGCTCCAATGATTTTTACGCCTCTTTGATAGGCTTGTTTGTATGGATTTGCTCCGATAAATGCAGGCAAAAAGGAATGATGAATATTGACAATTTTCCTACGAAACTTCTCGCTGAAAGTAGAAGTCAAGATTCGCATAAATTTTGCAAGTATCAGATAATCAGGCGAATATCCATTAATTAATTCCTCCATTAGTTTTTCATGTTCCTCACGAGTGATGTTTTCGGCAGGGAGATAATGAAAAGGAATATTGAATTTTTCAGTCAATTCTCTGAGCGTTTCATGGTTTCCGATGACGGCTAAAATATTGAAAGGTAAATCTTTAAACTGATTTCTGACTAACAAATCCGATAGACAATGGTGTTCTTTTGTTACCAAAACCACCACATCTTTTATCTGTTTGGTGGTCAGGTCGATATTTGCAGAGTTAGGCAAAATTCCACGTAAACCGTCTTCAATTTTATCGGGGTCACAATCACCCGAAAAGGCTACTCGCATAAAGAAAAGATTGTTTTCAACATCCACAAATTCATCGGTTCTTTCGATGTTGAGGTTATTGAAAAACAATACGCCTGTAATTTTATGAACAAGCCCTTTTTCGTCAGGACAATCAATTCGGAGGATATAATCGGTCATAGTTTATGATTTACGGCACACTGATTTAACGAATTGGACCGCAACGGCAGACCGTACATATTTACAGAATTTATTTTTGGGACTATAACGAGTTTATTGCAAAATAAAATACACCACAGGTTTAACAGATTGCGACAAAAGTTAGAAACTATTTGAGTTAAATTTTGATGGTAAAAACTCACTTAAAAGGTGAATTTGTAGCCCAAAAGGTTAACTTAAACAGCTTTTTGATTACATTACCCCAAAATCTTCTCAATTTGCCCTAATTCCTCTTCTGAAAAATCTTTAATTTTTAAACATTACAAAGAATCCAACAACTGCGAAACCCGGCTTGCACCAATCAAAACGGACGTAACTCGTTGATCTTTTAAAAGCCAAGCCAATGCCATTTGGGCTAAGGTTTGTTCACGTTCGAGGGCAAAAATATTTAGTTTTTGGATTTTCTGGATTAATGCTGGCGTAATCTGGTCGTGTAGCAAAGCACCGTGAGCAGAAGTTGCCCTCGACCCCGAAGGAATTTCTTTGAGATATTTATCTGTCAAAAGCCCCTGTGCCAAAGGTGAAAAAGGAATACAACCGATGCCTTCATTTTCTAAAACATCCATTAAACCGCCTTCAACCCATCGCTCCAACATCGAATATTTTGGTTGATGAATCAGGCACGGCGTACCCAATCTTTTCAAAATTGCAGTGGCTTTTTTAGTGCCCTCAGCCGAATAGTTTGAGATGCCCACATATAAGGCTTTTCCCTGCCGCACCAAACTGTCTAACGCTCCCATGGTTTCTTCTAATGGCGTGTCTGGGTCGGGGCGGTGCGAGTAAAAATATCCACATAATCTAAGCCCATTCGTTTTAAACTCTGGTCGCAATTTGAAATTAGGTATTTACGTGAACCCCATTCACCCGTAAGGACCGTCCCACATTTGGTAGCCTGCTTTTGAAGAAATCACGAGTTCGTCACGGTACGGAAGGAAATCTTTTTCGAAAAGCATCCCAAAATTCTCTTCTGCCGAACCAGGAGGAGATCCATAACTACTGGCTAAATCAAAATGCGTAATGCCACGGTCGAAGACAGTTCTGAGAATCTCATGGTAGTTTTCAAAGACATCTACGCCCCCAAAGTTGTGCCAAAGTCCCAAAGAAATGGCGGGTAATTTTAATCCATTATTGCCGCAACGGCGGTATTCCATCACGTTATCACCCGTAGAATCATATCGGGCAGGATTTGCTGAATAAGTCATTGGTTTTGTGTTTTATTATTCATGGCATGACTAATCTTGTAGATGTCGGAAAATATCAAAATTTATAAGTCATGCCATCAATTTAGTAATCAAAATTGAATTTCTATTACTTAACCGCAGTAAAGATTCTGGTATTCGTAAAAGTTCCAGTTTCAACCACATTTTTATTATGAGAACAGATAAAAAGTCCAACCAAAAGTTCCTCTGGAAAATCAAAATCTGGTACTTCAACCGTCCAAAAAGGACTATTTATTTTTGAAACGGAAATTACATAACTTCTGCCACGACGTTCTAATTGCAAAATATCGGCTCCCGTTATTGGTATTTTTACTTCCTCCATATTCGTCCCATTTTTCTTTCGATACTGAAAAGTTGTCAAACCATCGCCATGAACCGTCAGACATACCATCGCAGCACTCGTATCAGTGCCGGTGCGAGCCATCCAACCCGATTTTCTGTGTAGATCTGTTCCTTTTCCAACCAGATTTGGTTGCGTTGTCAGCGTGAAATCGCTTTTAATCTTCTTATACATGAAGTGTAATTCGTCCTTTTTAAACCAAATATTTTCACCCGAACCCGTGAGTGTATAAACTTTGGCAACGTTATCGAAAGTGGCGTTCCCTTTGGTTAATACAGGTCCAATATCCACGTGATTTTCAAAAATACCAACCGCATTTTGCCCTTTTAAATGAATAAAAATTAGGCAAAAAGTGATAGAAAAGATTAATTTTTTCATCAGTAGTTAAGTTTTGAAATGCGTTTATTTTACTGATAAAACTTTAATTGCTTGAATCTACTTTAAAATTAGGGTAAAAATGTAAAAAAGCCTTATGCTAATCATCAGAATAAGGCTTTTTTCGTAAATTGAGATTTCAAAGAAAACTAAAAACATGAAACATTCGCTCAAATTCCTTTTGATAGTTCTCATCTTCACGCAAACGTTCATCACATTTGCACAGCAAGACCAATTGTATATTACTTATCCGTTTATGCCCCTTAACATCAATCCTGCTTATGCGGGTAGTCGTGAGACGATAAATATTTCAGGTGTTTTCAGAAAACGACCACTATTGAGCAGCACATTTGGTGTGGCTTCCACTTCACAGGAATATTTCAATTTTGATATGCCCATTGCCAACGATAAAATGGCAATCGGTTTTCAAGCCTACAATGCTGAACAGGTTTTAGGTAATGGATCTTCTGGATTGCTCGGAAATTTAGGTTTTTATGGTGATTTTGCTTATCGTTTCACGCTTCCGAACGATGGCAAATTGGCAGTTGGTGTTCAATTAGGGGTTACGCAAGTCCCAGTTGCTTTCAGTACGGGCGGGGGCTTGGGCGGTGGTGGAAATACTGCCTTCAATTCCAGTATCGGAACGGGGATTTATTACAACAACGACGATGCCTATTTTGGAGTATCATTACTAAATATCAATGCCAATGATAATTATAATCGACCACTTTTTATTTCAGGAGGATATGTCTTTACCATTGACGATGATTTTAAATTAAAAACGGGAGCAGTTATCAGAAAACAATCCTCAAACGCAGGGGGAAAAACAGTTTTTGATTTGAATGCGACAGGTTGGATAAGAGATAAATTTGGTATTGGCGTTTGGTATCAAAATACGGGTTCAGAACTCTCAAATCAAGCGATTTTAGGTTCTTTTCAAATCCAATTAAAGAAATTTCAATTTGGTTATGCCTACGATTTTTCGGGTTCTGGAAACACGAATACAATTTCAAATGAAGGCTTCCACCAGATTATGTTGAAGTATGAAATAGACGCTGGAAACGGTAAATCAAGCGTTTTTAGGTATTTTTAAGGGAATTGGCTAATCTATATTTTTAGCAATATTCAGAATTAATAATACTTACTTGCCCATTAACTTTGCTTGATAAACATCATAATCAGAAATAAAATTATGAGTACACAGCAACACATTGATTATCAACGAATTGAGCAAGCCATTCAATTTATTGAGCATAATTTTCAACGCCAACCCGCTTTGAAAGAAATTGCCGAAGCCGTTAATCTTTCAGCGTTTCATTTTGATAGAATGTTTACTAAATGGGCAGGCACTTCTCCGCAACGTTTCATGCGGTTTTTATCAAAAGAATATGCTAAGACCGTACTGAACGAAACCAAAGATTTGCTGGATACAACCGTGGAAATGGGCTTTTCAAGTTCCTCACGCTTGCACGATTTATTCGTTACGTATGAGGCAATGACTCCCGCAGAATACAAGCGAAAAGGCGAAGGTTTAGCCATTCAATACGGAACTCACCAAACACCTTTTGGATACGCTTTCATAGCCACAACATCACGTGGAATTTTGGAATTAACTTTTCTAATTGATGAAAATTTCATTGATGAATTAATTAGGTTAAAAAATGAATTTCTAAATGCAGAATTTATTGAAAATCAAGAAGTTACGTCTATTTTTATTAGTCAAATTTTCGTAGAAAGTCTTGATAAAAAACCTTTGACAATGCTTTTGAGAGGCACAAATTTCCAGATAAAAGTATGGGAAGCACTCTTGAAAATTCCGTCTGGAAGAATGGCTTGTTACGAAGATATTGCAAAATTAATCAATAAACCAACGGCACAAAGGGCAGTGGGGTCTGCCATTGGTGCGAACAATATTGCCTATCTGATTCCTTGCCATCGAGTGATTCAAAAGGTGGGAACAACAGGAAATTATCGGTGGGGAGAATATCGA
>JAYUIP010000569.1:0-5412 GCA_043765945.1 Arcicella sp. | reverse complement strand
AATTATCAATATTTGGATTAATAATTTTGACAAAAATTCAAGGTGGGCTTTCATAGGGCTGGATGGTTTGGCTACAAGCCAGTACGGATACGGCGGCTAATACAGAACTGACCGCAATCGGTTTAGTGAGCGTCATTTGCATGATTATTTGTTTTTTAAAAATTACATTGTGTTTATTTCAATGTTAGCGGCTAATAAAAAACGGAGAAATGGATAATAATTGAATTAGTATTTTAGGCAATAAAGCGTTTTATTACTCTAACATATATATATAATAGAGTAATACCAAATTTTATTCAACATATTTTCAGAATTTAATAAAATTTAATATTGAGTAGTGATTATTAAAATTCTAAGTGTAGAAAATAAAGTTAGCTATTTCATAAGAAAGGAATTGTAGTTTGAAAATCATCTCCTACATTTTTTGTATTTTTGTCAAACAACAATTTTGGAAGTCATGGGATATGAGAGTTTCAGAAAAATAAAAACCGTCAGTAAAAAATTCAATATTGATGTTGCCATGGCTCGTTTATTTGAAAATGTTCCTCCCGTTGAACCCAGTGCATGGTTGGTTGAAACACTCCAAATGGCAGAATTAATGCCTCTGATGAATGAAAAAACTAAGTCAGAACGCATTGTTTCCCCTATTTTATTAGAAATTGTAAAATCTTATGCTGACAGAATTACGCTTTTTTCAGGAGAAAGTATCGACATAAGTCCAGAAGATGATTTAGCGGGTGAATGTGATTTTTTCTTTGCTTTACACCCTCCAAAGCCTTTTATTGATACACCCATTATCTCGCTAACCGAAGCCAAAGATGAGGATATGGAATACGGAGTTGGTCAATGTGCCGCTCAAATGTATGGAGCAAGATTGTACAATGAGGCGGAAGGCAAAAATATTCCGTTTATATACGGGTGTGCAACGGATGGCGTAGAATGGCAATTTTTGAAATTAGAAAGTAATTCTTATTTTATTGACCGTAAAATTTATACTGATATAAAAGAGATTTTAGGAGTTTGGCATATAATTATGCCATCCTATTTAACCTAATAACTTCCTACAATAGGGTTATGTTTGCATGAAGTTTTTACTCGAAAAATTATTATCTTTGCAGATATTTTTTTTGGAACGAACATAAAATCAATATTTTAACAAATTACAAATGAAAAAATTATCCCTAATCGTGTGCGGAGGTTTGTTGGCAATTGGAGCAATATCTTGTGATAAAACTGGCAATAAAGGCACTGCAACGGCTTCAACGGCAACAACCACTAAAATTGAAGTAGAAAAGAAAACAGTTTATGTAAATACGGATTCGCTTTTATCTGGATATCAGTTTTACAAAGACGCTCAAAAAGAGTTTGAAAACAAAGGCTACCGTTTGCAGGTGGATTTGGGACAACGTGAAAAAGGTCTTCAAAACGAGTTGCAAGCCATTCAGCAAAGAGCCCAAACCATGACTCAAGCAGAATTGCAAGGTGCGGACATGATGTTGAAGAAAAAAGGGGCTGAATTACAACAATATAGCCAACAACGTCAGCAAGTTTTGGCGGCTGAACAGGCCAAAAAAATGCAAGAATTGTACGCAAATATCCGTGAGTATGTAAAGAAACACAATGCAGAAAATAATTTTGAATTTGTATTGGGTTATACCACAGCGGGTGGAGGAATTTTATTCGCCGATGAATCAGCTGATAGAACAAAACAAATTGTTGATGGCTTGAATGCTGAATATGCCGATAAGAAAAAAGCAACACCAGCACCAATTGCACCTGCGAAGAAATAATTTAGGCTTAATTACATTAAAAAGCCTTCCCAAATCATTTGGGAAGGCTTTTTTGCTTTTTTATATTAATTTATTCATGGTATGACTAAGGGGAATGCCTAATCTCATGCCATGAATTTTGCTCCAATCTCCTTACCTTTGCACCATGGATTATTTTAAAAAATTACTTGATTTACTGAAAATTGAGCGGAATGAAGACCGTGAACAATACAAACGATTAACCGAATCATCGTCCGTTTCAGACCGCCGTGCCAATGGTTTAACGTGGTTTCCTGTGGCAATTCGTGGCTCAGAAATTGGTCGGGGAGATTATTTGACGATTGAGTTAGAACGGACTACGCACCAAGACGTTTTTCATCAATTTCGTTCGGGAATGCCAGCGGTTTTCTTTACCAATCACGACCCAAAAAAAGATAGAATTGAAGGCACAATATCCCATCAAAATGGCAATAAATTAAAAATTACCATCAAAGACGATGAACTACCCGAATGGAGTAGAGACGGAAAATTGGGCGTTGATATATTGTTTGACGATAATAGTTATGATGAAATGAATGATGCTTTGAAAACGGCATCTGAATTGAGTGAGAAAAATACATTGATTCAGGTTTTGACGGGAGAGAAGAATCCTACGTTCGTGGATTTTAACGCTGGCGGGGGTTTGAACCCCGCCAGCGTTGTCTCGTCGCCGTTGTCTGTATCCCCACAGACAACGGCAGGTTTAAACGAATCCCAATCAAAAGCCGTTAATAAGATCCTGTCAGCCAATGAGTTAGCCATCGTTCATGGTCCTCCCGGAACTGGAAAAACTACCACTTTGATTCAAGCCATTAAGGCATTAATCAAGCAAGAAAATCAGAAGATTTTGGTGGTTGCTCCCAGCAATACCGCCGTTGATTTATTAAGTGAAAAATTATCAGAGGAAGGATTGAATGTGCTTCGGGTGGGTAATCCTGCGAGGGTTTCTGAACGTTTGCAAAAACTGACTTTGGAAGCAAAAATGGCGGAACATGATTATTTGAAGGAAACCAAACGCTTGAAAAAACAGGCGATGGAATTCAAAAACATGGCTCATAAATATAAGAAAAGTTTTGGTAAATCTGAACGTGACCAACGCAAAGCCTTGTTTGATGAAGCCCATAAAATCATGAAAGAAGTTGGCAATACTGAACAGTATATTATTGATGATATTGTCTCGAAAACGCAGGTTGTAACCGCCACACTCGTGGGGGCGAATCACTACACCATCAGAAATTTAGAATACAATACCGTTGTTATTGACGAAGCGGGTCAAGCCCTCGAACCTGCCTGTTGGATTCCGATTTTGAAGGCGAAAAAGGTGATTTTGGCAGGCGACCATTGTCAATTATCTCCCACCATAAAATCAAACGAAGCGGCAAAAAGTGGATTGAGCGAAACTCTTTTGGAGAAGTGTATAAAACTGAATCCAGAATCTGTAACCTTGTTAGAAGAACAATACCGCATGAACGAAAACATCATGGGATATTCATCTTCGGTCTTTTATGGAGATAAATTAAAAGCCCATCATTCAGTAGCTAAATCTTTACTTTTTGAAGATGATTCTCCCTTGCTTTTTATTGATACTGCGGGTTGTGGTTTTGAGGAAAAGTTGGAAGGAACAAGTAGTACGAATCCAGACGAAGCGGCTTTTATTTTTAAGCATATCAATCTGTTTATCAGTGAGTTAAGTAAAAAATATATCGTTGAAAATTTTCCAAGTATTGCCGTGATTTCCCCTTATAAACAACAAATAAACCTCTTAAAAACACAATTTGAACACAGTCCAGATTTACAGAAATACAAAGAAAATATTAGCGTAAATACGATTGATAGTTTTCAAGGACAAGAGCGAGATATTGTCTATATCAGCCTTACCAGAAGCAACGATAAAGGTGAAATTGGTTTCCTTTCCGACATCCGCAGAATGAACGTAGCCATGACTCGGGCAAGGAAAAAATTAGTAGTAATTGGCGATAGTGCTACGTTGGGACAACATTCTTTTTATGCTGATTTCATTGAATATGCTGAGAAAAAAGGTGGGTATGTGAGTGCTTGGGAGTTCATGGATTAGAAATTTGCCCCGCCAAAACCTCAATCCCCTCCTCAAAACTTACAGGATTATACCCCAAAACTTTCACCGCTTTATCCAAAATAAATCCAGTTCGGGCAGGGCGTTTGGCGGGTTGGGTGAAATTGTTAGCATCCACTTTTGAGATTAATGATTTATTCAATCCAAAGAAATCAGCCGTTTTGATTGCCATTTCATAGGGAGTTAAAAAGTCTTTTCCTGAGATATGGAAAATTCCCTCTGCTTTTTGATTTACCACTAAATAACAACCCATTGCCAAATCTTCGACAAGTGTTGGGGTTCTGAATTGGTCGGTAACCACTTTGATTGGTTTGTGTTGCTCCAAAGAGTTTTTTACCCAAAGAATAATGTTTGAACGACTCATATCATTGGTAATTCCATAAACCAAAACCGTCCTGATGATACTCCAAGGGCATTTTGAACGTTTTATGACTTCTTCGGCTGCGTATTTACTCCAACCATAAAAACTGATTGGACTTGGGTTATCTTCTTCTGAATAAGGTCCAGAACTTCCATCAAAAACAAAATCGGTGGAAAGATGGCAAAGGAAAATTTGATGTTTTTCGCAGGCTTTTGTTAGGTATTCAACCGCTTTTACATTCATTTCCCAACACGAATTTTTCTCGCCTTCGCATTGATCAACATTGGTCATGGCGGCGGTGTGAATAATGGAATCGGGACGTACTTTTTCAATTACCTCCGCCACTTGTTTGGCATCAGTAATATCCATTTCTTGGTATTCATAACCATTCGTAAAATTCATACGATTTGCTCCACGAGAAGTTGCAATCAACTGATTGTCAGTTTGTTGAGCGAGGAGTGAAACTAATTTTTGTCCTAACAGACCGTTGGAACCTGTGATGAGGATTTTGGTTTTCTGCACGATAATTTAGAGGTATTTTTGAAAATTATAAGATTTAATGTAGGGACGAATAGCATTCGTACACTTTACAAATGATGAACGAATGCTATTCGTCCCTACACCAACAATTTACCATTCTTAAAATTCCCAACCATACAACTTAGTTATCTTCTTCTTCCGCATTTTTTTACAAGTAATTTTCATGGCAATATCCTTTAATGGACGATTATTGCCATCTCTTTTCTGAGTGGCTACTGAGTCTATAACCCACAGATTATCAATTACTTGTCCGAAAACGGTATAATTTCCATCAAGGTGTGGCGTGCCTCCAGTTGTTTTATAGACTTGCTTTTGGGCATCTGTATAAACTCTTTGTGGCGAACGACTCATCTGTTGTTGAAGCGTCATATCGTTCCAAATTTGCCCATGAACCACGTAAAACTGACAACCCGAAGAAGCCTTCGTTGGGTTGTTGTCTCTTGCTGCCGCCAATGCTCCTTTTTTATGGAAAAGTTCGGGGATAATTTCGGCAGGAACTTTATACCCAACATCACCATTTCCTAACATCATTCCTTGTTTTGCCGTACGTGAATCAGGGTCTCCGCCCTGAATCATGAATAGATTTATGATTCGGTGAAAAAGCAAATTAT
>JAYUIP010000568.1:0-1861 GCA_043765945.1 Arcicella sp. | reverse complement strand
AGGCTGAATAGCCAGATTCCGTTTTTTCTATTACAATGGCATATTTTCTCATTGTTTTAAGCCTGCTTGTTTAAGAATACTCATAATGTACCTACACTTAAATCATCTGATAAACTATGCCCCGATACCGTCACTGTTCCTAATTTTTCAGCATGTTTATACTGACGATGACTTCCTTTCTGTCTTACTTGATACCACCCGTCTTCTTCCAAAACCTTAATAATTTCCTTTACTTTCGTTGCCATTTTACCTAATCATTACTTCACAAAATCATTCAAATCGTAGCCAATAGTATCGCAAAATGAAGGGTTATCAATAATTTCTCCTACACCATTTTTATATTTTCTCCAACGAAATTTTTTATAATCGTAAGTGAACCCTTCCTCTATATCGTAATCTAACATCAAAGTTGCAATTTTATTGAAATCCTTTTTTACACCCGTAGTGGAGGTTATTTCAATGATTACTTTCAATTCATCAAGTACATTATCTAACAACATTACATCAGGAGTAGGACTTGATTCTGATTCATTAATCATGGCTTCTACTAATGGTTCAAACAGTATTTCACCCTTGGTGAACAACCAATAAAGATGTGCCGATAATCTTGTGATTATCCTTTGGTGTTCTCTTGGTGCGTTTACGCCCATATATACAACAGGTATGTCAAGCATGGCTTAACGGGGTTTAATTGCTAATTCGACAACTCTTCAATAATTTCATCCACTTTCTGATTTGTCAAATTCATGTAAAATTTTTCCCGAATTTGAAAAACAGGTCCCCAACCACAGGCTGCTAAACATTCTACCTCTTTGATTGTAAACTTACCATCGGCGGTAGTTTCGCCTGTTTCAATTCCTAATTTCGCTTTCAAGTGGTCATAAACTTCTACGCCGCCCATTAGACAACATGGTCCCGTTCTGCAATACTCAATCACGTGATTTCCAACGGGTTCAAGGTGAAACATGGTATAAAATGAAGTAACTTCATACACTTCAATGGGCGTAATTTTAAGTAAACCCGCCACATAATCCATCACTTCGGGCGAACACCATTTCCATTCGGCTTGGGCTAAATGAAGAATGGGCAACAATGCTGATTTTTGTTTTCCTTCTGGATAACGATTAATTATTTCGTGAACTTTATCCAACGTAGAAGCTGGAAACTGTATGGTTTGCGTATTGGTCATTTTTTAATTTTTACGATGTTCGATTTACGATATTCGATTTACGTAAATGTATGATAATCAGGTATTTATTAATTATTAAAACGTATTAATCCTTATCTTCTAAATAATATGTTTTATCAAAAACTTCTTCCCAGGTCAACATTTCAGGTTTGAATTTTCTTTCTTCGTCATCCGTTAATTTCATTTCTTCTGACGCTCTTCTAACAGCTTTTAGGAAAACTTTATCCCACTCTAATTCAATTATTTTTTTAGTAACCGAAGGCGTTTCTTCTTGAACTTCGTCAATCTCATCACGTGCATTTGATATGCTTATTTTCCAACTCCAACTCCGCTTTTGAGGTTGATATTTCCATTTTAAAATATGAATCATGATGATGAGTAAGTGGCTTCTCATCTCACGGGTTGCAATTTTTGACATACTATCTATTAATTCGTCTAATCCTTCCAAAGCATCTTCCATGTCTCCTTCCTGCAAAGAAAATTTAATTTCTTTTGCCAATGTATAATGCGATGAAGCCGCTAAATATCCCCAATCGTGCGTTTTAACCATGATAAATTTATTTTTAATCTTCGTCTTCTAAGTGATATTCCTTTTCAAAAACTTCTTTCCAAGTTAACATCTCAGGGTTATATTTACGCTTATCTTGTTTATCTAATTTCATCTCATCTGCT
>JAYUIP010000567.1:0-5432 GCA_043765945.1 Arcicella sp. | reverse complement strand
ATTCTTCAAAAGCCAAATAACAAAATCCACATCTAATCGAATAAAAAAGGCTTACAAATCAACAGATTTATAAGCCTTTTGTGATCCCGCTGGGATTCGAACCCAGGACCCATACATTAAAAGTGTATTGCTCTACCGACTGAGCTACGGAATCATCAAACTTTGTTTTGCAACGCCATTTGTATATGTAAAAATGTGTCCTCTGACACTAAAGGAGTGTTACCAATAAAATAGTAATCCTCGTGATCCCGCTGGGATTCGAACCCAGGACCCATACATTAAAAGTGTATTGCTCTACCGACTGAGCTACGGAATCATTGCTTTTCTAATAAAAACTGACCTAAACCGCTTTTGTTTTTGTCGAATTGTTTTCTTTAATTGCGGTGCAAAACTACGATTTTAACAAACACGATGCAAGCATACTATCTAAAAAAAATCATATTTTTTTTATTTCTGAATATAACTTTTGTGCAACTCGCTAATAGTCAGAACAATGTAGAGGATTTGATAAGAGCAGATTCACTCTATAAATTTGAGGATTTCGGTGCCGCAGAAGTAATTTATGAGCAAAACTTGCAAATTTTAAAAAATCCTTCCGATGCTCTTTTTTTGAAATTAGCGTCAATCAAAGAAAAGAAAGGGGACTTTTTAAAATCAATGTACTATCTGAATAAGGTTTATGAGTTATCACCAAGTGAAAAAATTTTAGCAAAACTTAATGAAATGGCAACTATTCACGAATTAAAAGGCTACGAATTGAGTGACTTTAATTTTTTAATACTTTTTTATAAGCAATATTCTGGGTTTTTGGTGGCACTTTTAATGATATTAGGCATCTACATTTTTGTTATACTTTTCATTAAAAAATACAAAACTAACTACACACCTTTTAATCAAAAAGTATTCTTAGTACTCTATCTTTTTGGGGTTGGATTGTTGCTTAATCTTCCTGATAAATATCATCAAGGAATTATCAATCATGATGCAGTTTTATTGCGTACAAAACCATCTTCGGCTGCTCCAATTGAAGTAAGTATTGACAAAGGAAATCGTTTAAACGTATTGGGCGGAAATGATATTTGGATGAGAGTTATTTGGAATGATAAATTTTTGTATTTGAAAGAAAGTGATATTTGGTTGGTGGAGTAATTGTTTATGCTCTAATCATCTTGACTCCTTTAAGCATTTTTATGAAGTTATTTTTTTATTTTTTTGTTATATTTTTTTGTTACTCATGCAGGCAAAACTTTAAAATGAGCAACCACCAAATTGAGAAATATTACGCTAATTCTCCTTCAAAACCATTGTTCTTATACTCCAATAATACAAAAAAGAGTGTTCATTTTGCTTGTTCTCCTGATTCCACTAAACCTATTCTTTTATTGATTCATGGAGCTCCTGGGGCATGGTTTGGATATAAAGAATTTTTTAAAGATTCTTTATTATTAGGCAAATTTCAAGTTCTTGCTCCCGACCGTGCTGGTTACAATAAATCTGGGAATAAAATAATTTCAATTGAGCAACAGGCTATTCTACTAAAATCACTGCTAAAAATTCATAACCACCAGAAAATCACTGTATTGGGTCGTTCTTATGGTGCTGCAATTGCGGCAAAGATTACGGCTGATAATCCAGATTTAGTAGATAATCTTATACTCATTGCTCCCGCCTGCGACCCTAAAAAAGAGAAATATTGGTGGTTTTCAAAACCAGTAAATACAAAATTTGCTCGGTTTTTCTTGCCCTCATTTGTTAACCGTGCCAGTGAGGAGAAGTTTGCTCATACGTTGGAATTAACAAAAATTTTACCCGATTGGCAGAAAATTAAATGCCCCGTCACAATTATTCAAGGTGGTAAAGATTGGATTATTGATCATTCAAATGGTCAATTTGTAGATTCTGTTTTAATTAATGCTCCACGAAGATTCATCTATTTACCTGAAAATGGACATCTACTCACAAGTGAGAGATATGATTTAATCCGAGATATTTTACTGAAATAAAACAAAAAAGACGACATCAGTTATCTTGATGTCGTCCTAATAAAACTCATGAAATATTATTTTTTTATTTTTGATGAATCAGTAGGATTAACTTGTTGCAATCCCATCATATTCTTCATCGTTTTCTCCATTCCATCGGTTGAACCGTCCAAGAAAATAACGTTCCCCTTTCCTTGCTCTGCAAAATGTTTGATGGCTTCTGTCCAAATAGAAAATAGAATCAATGAAGCATCTAAATTAGCCTCAGACATCAATTTCGCTGATTCTGCCATTCCTTTTGCTACTTCCTCACGGAATAAAGCTACTCCTTGTCCACGCAACTGAGCCGCAATTTTTTCTGCTTCGGCTGAAATTCTAATGGCATTGCCTTCTGCCTCTGCTGCTTTTGTTTTAGTTATCAATAATGCTTGTCCTTCATTTTCAGCCGCCGCTTTTAAATTATTTGAAGCCACAACTTGTGCCATTGAACGCATAATAGATTCGTCAAAAGCAATGTCATTTAGCTGTAAATCAATTAAATGATAGCCCCATTCTTCCAAAGTGGTGTCTAATTCTTCTTTCACATGAGAGACGATTTCACCACGTAAAGCCAAGACCTCCGCTTGCTTTTTTGTTGCTACAAAAGCACGAATTGTTCCTTCTACTGTTCGTATGAGTGCTTGTAGGAAAGAACGTTCGTCCATAAATTTGAAGGCTACGTTTTTGATGGCTTCTTCTTCACTTCCAAGAACTGAGTAAACCAACATTGCCTTAAAATTTACATTAGCTTGGTCGGATGTAATGGCTTGAAAGTCGAGTTCAATAGACCGATTTTGAATTGAGATTTTACGGAAAATGAACTCAATAAACGGAATTTTGAAATTTAAGCCAGGTAACATTACTCGTTTATATTTACCAAAAATCGTTACCACAGCTGCTGAGCCTTGATTCACAATTTCGACCGATAAATAAATGACTATGATTGCAAAAAGCAAAAGAAATATTAATAAGATCATTGGGGTTTATTGTTTAAGAGTGAATATAAAAACAGCACCAAAGTAAGCAAAACTTTGATGCTGTATTATGATAAAGGATAAAATCGTTTTATTATTATTTGAACGGTCTGTGATACGATGCTTCTGCATCGAAGTAAAATAAAATTTTCAGATGCGGAAGCGGAACGCCGCTTGGCATCGGGTTTTACATCATTTTTATTGAACCCATTCCACCGTCTACCCCTAAAACTTGTCCTGTTATCCAGCTCGATTCATCTGAAATAAGGAAAGAGGTAATATTTGCAATATCTGCCGATGTGCCAAATCTGCCAATTGGATGTCGTTTGTTGGATGCTTCTTTTTTATCGTCGGTTGATAAAAGATTTTTCGCTAATGGCGTATCGGTCAAGGAAGGAGCTACACAATTTACTCTAATTTTATTGGAAGATAATTCAGCAGCCAACGATAAAGTTAATCCCTCAACTGCTCCTTTTGAAGCGGCAACTGAAGCATGAAAACCTAAACCAATTTTGGCAGCCACCGTACTAAAAAGTACCACAGAAGCTCCATCAGCCTTTTTTAACTTTGGAAGAACTGCTTGTAAAACCGCAACTGCCCCTAAAACATTTATTTGAAAATCATTCTTAAAATCATCCTGACTTAAACGATTAAAAGGTTTTAAATTAATGGTTCCAGGACAGTAAACAACGCCATGAATCTCCTCGGGTAAAGTAGTAAAAACACTGGAATCAGGATTTTGAGCGTCCCAAGTCAGGTGTGTAATTCCTTCCAAATCAGGTTGATTTCTGGAAGCTGAAAAAATGTTGTAATCCTTTGATAATAAAGACTTTGCCGTTTCAAGACCAATTCCAGAACTTGCACCGACGATTAAGATATTTTTAGACATGAGTATTTGTGAAAAATGTGAACAAGAAAAGCATTTAAGTTTCTAACCTTAGATGCTTTTTAAATGTTTTGGTAATCTTAATTCAATTTCAAAGAATTTATGTCAATAACGTATCTAAATTGAACATCTTCACCTTTAATTTCATCGAAAGCATCGTTAATATCCTGAACGTTAATCATTTGTATGTGCGGTAAAATATTATGATCTGCACAAAATTGTTCATCACCGTAAGGTATGCCACGGGGCATTTGAAACTCCTCTGCCCGAACGTCAGCCGATACAAATTACTGATTTTGAGTTACTTACTAATGTTTAAAACGTTTTCGTCAGCCGAAACAAAAGTACAAAAGAATTACTGATGTTCAATTACTTCCGTTAGTCCCACTTGCCACAAACCCATGTTGGGTGCAATTATTTTTTCTCGTTGCTAATTTTCTCTTTTTGAATTGGCGAATAATCTGTCTTCAACTGTCCGTTTACCAATATTTTGTCGAAGTAGCATTTTACTCCCGTCGCTTGGTTCATATCTTCCACGTTTTGTATATGAAAATGCAAATGTGATTCGGAAGAGTTACCCGAATTTCCACAAAGTCCCAAAAGTTGTCCTGTTGTAACTTGTTGTCCTTGCTTTACCTTTATCGAGTTTTGCTTAAAATGTGCAAGAAACAAGTATTCTTTTTTCTGTGTCGTGATAATTACGGTATTTCCTGGAACATAAATCGGGTTCAAAATTCTTGGTTTATTGTCCTTAACTCCGTCCACAACTAAAACTACTTCTCCATCACAAGGAGAAATAAGTTCTTTACCAAACGCATAATAATCCTCGTTTGTCTCGCCGTCAGTTTTGTATGAGTTGCCTTTATTGTCTGTTATAACAATATCAAAGGCATTTTTCTGTGCTTTGTTCTCAACGTGGTGATTTAATTCTTTCGTGTCACCACCCCATGTGACTGTCCACTCGCCATTGAAAGGAAGTGAAAGTTTAGTTGTATTTCGTTCAATTTTTGGAAGTCCACTTTCTTTGAACGGTTTCACTAAAAGTCCGTTTATTTTTGAACTATTGTCCACGGAAATATTGACTGCGAACAATGCTTTTTCAAAAGTTGTTTTGTAGGAGGCATATGTTTGTTCATAGTTCACAAATTCTCGTTTTGTGATATTCCCTGCTTGTGATTTAAGTCCTGCTAAGAATTGCTTTGTTTTATCAATTGGTAAAGCGTTTTGCATTTCTGTTGAAAAAGTGGAAAATATTGCTTCAAAATTGTCCGAGTTGTAATTTTTCTCAAAACTGTCAGAAACAGTTTTATAAGTTACTTTTTCCGTCTGTCCAAATGCAAAAAATGTCAAAAGTGTCAAGGTTAAAATCGATAGGATTTTATTCATTTGTCTGTCTGTTCAGTGTCGTTATATAATTACTGCCAACGGATCAGGGTTGATTTGGGTGCTGTGTGTCTTATACCAAAATAGGTTGACCATTTTTTGTTAGAAATTTGATTAAAAACGGCAGGTTTTTTTAGTTTTTTTTTACGTCCAAAAATAAATATTAAA
>JAYUIP010000566.1:0-5434 GCA_043765945.1 Arcicella sp. | reverse complement strand
AGAAAATTATGCAGAACTATAAATTAGGGGTTCGTGATTCTGTGGGTGCTGGGGCAGCAATGTATCAAAACTTGAAGTTGAATGCTAAGAATACGATGGCTCGTTTGACAGCGGCAGAACTGAATGAAGTCGTAAAAGCATTTTACGACCAAGTGGAAGATAAGACGAAATTAAAGAAAGCAACCGAATGGGCAAAACGTTCGTTGGAATTGGTTGAAACCCCTGATTCATATCATTCTTATGCACAGTTGATGTTGAAAATGGGCGATAAGCAAATGGCGATGGATATTGAACAAAAGGCTTACGATATTGCGATTCGAGAGAAATTAGATACGCAGAAATTTACGGCGGCTTTGGAGAAGATGAGATAGGTGATTGGTTACTGGTGATTTGTTATTAGTAAAAAGGCTTTCTGAATTCAATGATTCAGAAAGCCTTTTTTGTTATGGCTAAAAGGAAATTTTAAACCAATTTTTCAATCTGAATTCTTAGACTTTTCATAATCCTAAAAATATCAAAAATTTCATCATCTACACATGAAAAATCTGTACTGATTGCGTATTCTTTTCCCACCAAAGCCATAAAACACCAGTTTCTACCAATAATATAACTACCAAATATAGGTTTAGCGTTATCATTCATGTGTTGAGCCATCAACATTGCAATCAATGCTTGACCTTTGGGATCACCGTTTGGGTCTGTACCTCTTTTGTATTCACTCAAACAAAAATAAGGTTTTCGTGGATTTCTAAAACCCGTTGCAATCATTCCATCCACTCTTCCAGAAATTTCATAATCATCAATAGTATCACGTAATTCTCTTTCTAAAAAGTAGGAGTATTTTTGATTTGAAATACCTGAAAAGACAATCAAAGGGCTAATCAGCTTATTTTCAAGTTCAACTTCGTTCCAATCATCACCTCCCAAGGTTAAATAATCTTCACGAATACTACCTAAATATCTTTGTTCATACGCATCAGCTTCGTGTTTATGAGCAAGCAATTCATCCAAAATAGGCAATGAACGTACTTGTATCAAATCAAATGTTTGTTCAATAGAGTCTAATGTCCAATCTCTTAAATTACTTATTTTCATTTTTTTATCATTTAATGCTTCAAAATTACATTTATTTGAAGATAAAAAAAACTACTCAACCTCTAAAAGTAACTTCCCAAAATTCTTTCCAGAAAACAGCATCATCATTGTTGGTAAGAAATTATGAATACCTTTTTCGATATGTACTTTTGAATGAAGTTTGCCTTCTTTAATCCAACCAGCCATTTCAATTGCGGCTTTTCCATAATTGGCTGCATTGTCAAAAACCACAATTCCTTCCATTCTGGCACGATTTACTAATAAAGAAAGATAATTTGAAGGTCCTTTCACTGGTTCAGTATTGTTATATTGAGAGATTGCTCCGCAAATTACAATTCTGGCTCTCAATCTAATTTGTCCTAAAACAATATCCAAAATTTCACCTCCTACGTTATCAAAATACACATCAATTCCTGCTGGACAAGCGGCTCTTAGGGCTTTTTTAACGTCTTCTGTTTTGTAATTTATGCAGGCATCAAAGCCTAATTCATTCACACAATAATCGCATTTTTCTTGGTCGCCTGCAATTCCAACCACTCTGCAACCTTTTATTTTGGCAATTTGTCCAACTACACTTCCCACTGCACCCGATGCACCCGAAACCACGACTGTTTCGCCTTCTTTAGGCATTCCAGTGTTCAAAATTCCAAAATAGGCAGTCATTCCTGGCATTCCCAACGTTGCCATGTAGGTTGTTAGAGGGGCAATATTTGTATCAGCTTTTACTAAATCTTTACCATTAGAAATGCCAAATTGTTGAACGCCCCAACTGCCTGTCACAGAATCACCTACGTTAAAATCTGGGTTTCTTGATTCAACAACTTCTCCAGCCGTTCCAGCTCTGAAAACATCTCCAATTTTGATGGGAGCAATGTATGACTTGCCTTCATTCATCCAGCCACGCATGGCAGGGTCGAGGGAAATATATTGGGTTTTTATTAAAACTTCGCCATCATTTGGCGTTGGCATTGGAGCTTCTTCAACAGAGAAATCGCTTTGTTGAGGGTTTCCTACGGGACGAGCCGCTAATTTTACTTGGGTATTGGTCATGAATTTGGTTGATTTAATTGAGTTTTGATTTAGTGAGTTATAATTTATTGACTAATTTCTCGCAAGGTACAAAGTACCGAAATATTTGTAGAATTTGTTTTAAATATGGTCTCAAAGGCACACAGTACCGTAATATTTATCTTTTAATATTTCGGTACTCTGTGCCTTTTCTACAAAATTGGGCATCATACCATAAATATGTTGATGCTTCGCACTTGTTCTTTTAACACCAATTGTTGATTATTTTAACAGGTCTTAAAGTTACTAAATCGCAAATAATTACTTATCAAATTTCAAGTTAAATAATTCTTTTGAACGAAACCAAACGACTGTCACAATTATCATTGTCATGGCTCCACCAAAAATTACGGACGGAACTGTTCCCATCAATTTGGCAGCAAGTCCTGATTCAAATGCTCCTAATTCGTTGGAGGAACTTACGAAAATTCCATTTACGGATGATACTCGTCCACGCATTTCATCGGGTGTGAAAAAGCGAATAACGGTCTGGCGGATAATTACACTTACACTATCAAATGCTCCCGTAAGGAATAATGCACCCGCTGAAAGCCAAATATTAGTTGAAACGGCAAAGACCAAAGTGGCAATTCCAAAACCTGTAATTGCCAGTAAAAGATTTCGCCAAGCATGATTTAATGGAGGAAAATATACCATCAATAACATGGTCAGAACCGCCCCAATGGATGGTGCCGCCCGAAGAATGCCTAATTCTTCCGCTCCAACGTGCAGAATATCCTCGGAATAGACTGGTAATAAGGCAATTACACCCCCAAAAAGCACTGAAAATAAGTCTAAGGAAATAGAATAAAGTATTACTTTGGTTTTAAAAACATAGGCAATTCCTTCTCGTAAAGATTCAAAGACATTTACTTTTTGGGCATTTTGAACGGGAATAGGAGGGGCAGTAATGGTGGAAAGTAAGAGCATTACCAAACAGAAAATTCCTACCACAATCCAAAGCGTAACTGTTAATCCTAAATAAGCATACATAAATCCAGCAAATCCTGGACCTAAAATCGCACCCGCTTGCCAGAATGAACTTTGCCATGTGGCACCATTGGCGAAAACTTCTTTTGGGATTAAAAATGGATTTAGCGAACCTGAAGCAGGACTATAAAACCCTCTTGAAAATCCAATAAGCACAATTACGCTATAAATTACAGTCAGCATTTGTGATTGTGAAAGTCCTGAGGATGAAGAAGTTGCCCAAATTAACATCAACGAACCTGCAATGATAAACAGTAAGCTAACTTGCATTAAGGTCTTTTTGTTACGTCGGTCGGCTAAATGTCCGCCAAAAAGTGCCAATGAAATATAGGGCAATGCCTCTGCCAAACCAATTAATCCCAAAGCCAAAGGGTCGTGTGTAATTTTATAGATTGAATATCCCAAAACAACTTCTTGAATCAAAATAGCAATCGTAAAAAATGAATTGGCAAAAATAAAAGCGACAAATTGAGGGTATTTGAGGGCGGCGTAAGGAGATTGCTTTGCTTCGGAATCGGTCATCTGGGAGTTATCTAAAAATTATCAATAAAGGTAGTAAAAAAATGCCGTCTCCAACCCAACGATAACGGTCATTTTTGATAAAAAAAGTATCGAACTGATTCATTATTAATAAGATAATACTCATGATTATTTCTATGAAAACTACTTTATTTTGATAATTAGTCATGTATAATCCCGTTAGACTACTTCCTAAAATTATAATTATACAAGTTATAACAACAATAATAAAATTAGATTTCTTAATGCCAAAACGTACTGCCAAATTATAAGATTTGTCACATTTCTTGAATTCTGACAATGAAAATAGTAGAAGATTTTGAAAGACAATTAACAAAAAAATGAAGCCAATTAATAAAGAAGGGATTTGAGGATTATGCAAAACTGTCGTCCCAAAAACAGCCGACACATAAACGAAGGCAGTAATTGGTTCTTTGTAATGTTGAAAATTATTCTTGGTAGAAATTTTACTAATAATAAATAAGTAAATGCCTGTTAGTGAAGAGATTAGAACTCCAAAAATTATGATACTGATGGGGAGATAGAATAATATAATGAAGCAAATAATCACTAATAATTCGAGAAAATACCATAAAATTTTAGCATTTTCTTGGTGAAAAATATGTCGTTCAGTAAGATTGAAATCTAATTTCTGATTATCTAATAATCTATCTAAAACATAAATAATCCAAACTGATAAGCCTAAAATTATAACCACCGCAGAGGAGTGTTCGGAAGGAATTTTATTCAATTTCCAGAACATAATATTGCAGACAATAGCCCCCAACACCACGTCAAAACTCAGTAAATGCAATATTTTGAAGAATTTAGTCAATCTCGAATTTAGCTAATTTTTTACGGCTAAAAACCGTAACATCATTACCAACTGAAACTGTTCCTAATTCGCTAACTAAAACATTTTGACCAAATAAAATTTTGTTGCCCGCTTTTCGATACTTATTTAACGTCAAAAGCGGCTCTTTCCCTTTTTTCTCGCCCGTTTCTTGGTCAATTGTGGTCATAATACATCTTGAACAAGGTTTTACGCCAAAGAACCTAACATCGCCAACTGTGAATTCATGCCAAGCATCTTCTTCAAAAGGTTCACCATCGGTAAACACAAAATTGGGTCTAAAACGATTGATATTTACGGGATTTTCAAGACGATTGTTCAAATCATCTAATGAAGATTGACCAGCAATTAAAATAGGGTAACCATCTGAAAATGAGGTAATATCATCGCCAGTTAAAGCATAATTAGATTCAACTTTTCGCTGACTTTCTTCGTGCATATATACAAGGCGAGCTGGAACGCCCAACGCTTGGGAGAACCATTCTGAGGCTTCTTGACTGACTTCAATAGCGGTGGTGGTATCATCCCAGATGGTAACTGAAAGTGCGAAAGATTGAGAATTTGGCGAGAGGTTTACTTTCAAATTTTGACCAGTTTTTTTATTCGTAATCTTCAAGAAATCTCCCTTAATTTCTGTTTGAAAAATGGCTAACTGAGGATATTCTCTTTGACTTAAAAATTGTCCATTTTTATCCACGAGCATAAAACGACGGTCGTTTTCTAAGCCACGAGTGGTGATATTAGCTTTTTCCAAACGAATTCCACCTAATGATTTGATGGGATAAATATAGATTTCGGATAATTTGAACATAACGGATTTTTCTTGCAAATATAGTTTATAAAAAAACCGCAAGAACGGAAGGACGCAATAATTTTTTGGCGTCTTCCCGTCCTTGCGGTTTCTATTTT
>JAYUIP010000565.1:0-5435 GCA_043765945.1 Arcicella sp. | reverse complement strand
ACGAAGCCTTAGTAATGAAGATGAAAAAATGATTTACGAAAAAATACGCCAAATAGCTACCAAAACTGCCGAAATGTATGGTGCAACCGCCGCCGTAGAATTGCCATACCTAATACGATACCCTGTAACACTCAATGATAAAGAAATCACCACCATGATGTTGCCTTCGTTGCAAAAAAGTGTGGGTATCGAAAATGTCCTTAGCTGTTCACCAAACACGGCATCAGAAGATTTTGCTTTTTATTCACAAAAGATACCTGGTATGTTTTTTAACTTGGGTGGGATGACCAAAGGGCGAAACCCTCAGACTGCACCGCCTCATCATTCGCCTGATTTTGAAATAGATGATAGTGGATTCAAATCTGGTGTAAAAGCACTTACAAATTTGGTTTTTGATTATATGGATAAGAAAAATTAGTAAGCGTTATTTCGTAAAAAAGCTGATGCAAAATTGATGAAAAAAGCAGGCTGTGGATTTGGCTTTAACCTAACTTTCTTGTTTGCTCTAAATTTCGGTGCAATATTTGGTAAATTAAAGTTGATTGTGGGTAGTATAAAAACCGATTGTGTATTGAATGTCATTAAAAATAGAATTCACTTTTACCAATATGCCTTTCTTCAATAATGGTCTTCTGGTGAAAAATAGATAAATCTTAGTATTTTTAAGTAAAATTTACAAATATGAATATTTTCAATAAACTGTTTAGCTCTTCAAATGGAGACATTTCAGCATTGCCAGATTCAAAATTTACAACAAGTTTTCAAGAAAATGAATTGAATCCTCAACGTTGGAATATTGACTTGGATATGCCTGATTTTTCACAAACTATTCATCAGAAAGAAGTTTTGGGTTTCCATGAAAATATTTGGACACTCCATCAAGATACTCATATATCTATTCAATCAAATAGTAATCAGTCAGAAACTGAAATTAGTTTTCACGAAAACATTTGGGAATTGCATAAACCCTCTCAATCTATCCAAAATATAGGTTTTCAAGAAAATATTTGGGTATTGCACAAACCCTCTCAACCTATCCAAAATGGAGGTTTTCAAGAAAATATTTGGAAATTGCACCAATCCACTCAACCTATTCAGAGTGTAGGTTTTCAAGAAAATATTTGGCAAGTTCATGGCTTTCAGTCAAAACAAAACCCCGTAATTCCTGCCAATCTAATAGGGAATAATCAGCCTTCAAGCAAAATTTTTGAGCCTAATTACAGCAATGAAACATTGAAAAATGAAGGTGTTCAGGATTCAACATTTTTTAAAAACAGATTCAAGGGCAAAGTGGTAGTAGTAACGGGAGCCGCCCAAGGTATTGGCAAATCTGTTGCTTTTCGGATAGCCCAAGAAGGCGGTTCGGTGGTATTTGTCGATAGGTCGAAAATTGTAGAAGAAGCCGTTAGCGAAGCCAAATTTCATGGCTATAATGCCTTGTCAGTTTTGGCAGATTTAGAAACTTTTGAGGGTTTTCAAACAACATTCAAAAAAGCAAAAGATTTTTTTGGTAAAATAGATATTCTCATCAATAACGTAGGCGGTACGATTTGGGCAAAACCTTTCCATGAATACGAAGAAGACCAAATCATCAAAGAGGTAAATCGCTCGCTTTTTCCAACGCTTTGGGGTTGTAGGGCAGTTTTGCCCTATATGTTGCAAAATGGTGGTGGGGCAATTGTCAATATTTCTTCTATTGCTACACGAGGCATCAATCGAGTGCCTTATTCGGCTGCCAAAGGTGGCGTAAATGCCATGACGGCTTCATTAGCCTTTGAATATGGCGAACAAAATATCAGAATCAATGCCATAGCCACTGGCGGAACAGAAGCTCCCGCAAGGTTAATTCCACGAAATACTAATCAGCAAACAGAACAAGAAAAAGTTTGGTATAAACAAATAGTTGATCAAACAATAGAATCATCATTAATGAAACGCTATGGTACTATTGATGAGCAAGTTTCTGCTATTCTTTATTTAGCCTCTGACGAAGCCTCATACATTACAGGCGTTGTAATGCCTGTGGGTGGTGGTGATTTGGGGTAATAGAAGTGAATAATAAAAGGGCTGTGTTTGGATATCTTTTAGTTGCCAAACACAGCCTTTTTTTGATGCCTATAATGCCAAGTATCCTTGCCAGCCTTTGTTCTCTATACAACATCACCTCCATGACTAAAAAATTAGTTCCACATCAATCACCCAATGTTGGATGTAAGTCTCTTATTGGGCAAAAAATTACATATCGTAGCATAACTCTCTAAAATCAATGATTTACGTTTATGGTTTTTTAAAAATTATAACTTTTTGATTATCAGTCACTTAACTTTTCAGAATCGTTTTGATGAACATAGCTACCAATTTCGACTTTTCGATACCTGATATACTTGTATGATGTCATTTTTGAAACACCTATTTCTAAGGCAATTTTATCGACTGCCACATCTCCTTGTTTGTAATAAGATTCTGCCAAAATTGCCTTCTTTTCGGCTTCTTTGGTCATTCCTTGCCTTCGACCACCTTTACGCCCTATAGCACGAGCGGCTGCTAAACCCGCATTTGTCCTTTCTCTTATTAAATCCCATTCAAACTCTGCAAAGCAAGCCGAAATATTGAAAAATAAACGCCCTTGTGGAGTTGTTGTATCAATCGCATCACTAATACTTTGAAGTCCAATCTGTCTTTCATTAAATTGGGTAACTAATTCCAAAAGATGTTTCAACGAACGCCCCAAGTGGTCAAGTTTGTAAACTACGAGCGTATCATCTTTATGGATTTGGGTTAAGAGCTTATCTAATTCAACTCTATCGGTCTTTGCTCCCGAAGCTATTTCGGTAAAAATGATTTCACAACCTACCTTGGTTAAGGCATCGGTCTGCATTTGAAGGTTCTGGTCTTTGGCTTTGCGAGCAATATTAACAGCACTTAAAGAGAAGTTAGAATGATAATCCAGTTTACTATCATCTCTTGCTTGACAGTCATTCAAGCCCACGAATTGTTTAGTATCACGAAAGATAAACTCTATCGCAGCGGCGAACCGTTTGAAAACACAATTGGTAATACTTAGTAATGAAACGAGCATCCAATTCTATGTCGCTACAAGCCAGTAAAACGTACTTATTTGTTTTTGTATTCAAGAGTAAAACAATTCCCAGCACACGGTCAAGATTAACGTCAAATAGTTTTTGAGTGTAGATGGTCAAATGAGGGTACTTTTCATCAGGACCAACCAATTCCCATTTAGAAAGGTCTTTAAAATTGACTTTACCATCATACTTTCGACTCGCCCCTCTTTGCCCCTTTTTACGGGGCTGATTATGCAAGTATTTTAGGTTTGCATCTGTCCTTAATTTAGTGATTAGGTGTTTGTTATGAGCGATTAAACCATTGATGATCTCATTTTTAGCATAAAAACCATCGGCAACATAATAGATGATTACGGGTAAATTTTTCATACAATCTGAGACTCGTTCAAGGTAAAAATCAGTTCTCGAATAGTCACCATCTTCTTTTTTAGATAGTATAGACGGGGTTTGAACAGCATCTAAAAAATAGGACTGTGCTGAATTAACATTAATACAATGGCAGCGGCCGACCGTCCAAGACGCTGATTTCAAGCCCTCGTTTGGCAACACCAGCTACACCAGACCAAAATTTGTCTAAACCAAAAGTCTTTTTACCACTTTTGCTGATAAAACTACAATCAATGACACCAATGAAAGTATCCTTTGTGAAATCTACAAAGCCACAGTTGAACTTAAACCAGTCAAAATGTTTACTAAATTGACGGCGATGGGTTAGTTCATTATATTTTGAGTAACGAGTCAGGTTCTCAAAATTGAAACGTCCTTGACGACTGAATAGAGAATTGAATAAGTCAATTAAAAAATCTCTTTGCCACTTGTCAGTGTCAATTATATTTGCCAATATTGGCGTGAGTATTGTGTCGACAATGTTCATTTGGTCATTTTGGTATTTGTCTCGCAACATAACCTCACGACCTTTTTTTATTTTTTCAAAATTTTAACATAAACTCCTTAACGGACTATCAATGATAGTGACTTACCGTTTTTTTGAGTAGAAATATTGATCTCGAAAGCTGATAAGCGTCATACTGAAAAAATAGGTAAATGGAATCAAAACGGTTTGATTCCATTTACCTATTTTTTTAGTTGAAAACTTCATTAATTCTTTTCGATTTCTTTACATAAAACTATAACTACCTTATTAATCAAGGAATAATAGAGATAAGGGTTTTATGAAAAATATTTATCTTTAATTCCTTTGAAATAAAAAAATAAACATCCAATTTCGTTCATCAGAAACAAAATAATTGTAAACCAACCACTAAAACTCACCTTTTAATGCCTACACCCTTACCAAACAGCAGAATCTTGCGTCATAGCGTACTTTTATTACTGTTTTTCTGCGTTTTACTCCAAAGTTGTGATAAATCAGAAGAAACGTTACCCGATGCTACTCTTATATCGCTTCAACTCAGCGGTATAACAGACCAAAAATCCACCATCATTGCTGTCACAAAGACCGTTGAGACAACCGTACCTTATGGCACTTCGGTGAAGAGTTTGACCCCCATCATTGAGATTTCCACCGGAGCGAGTATCGTACCTGCTTCCAAAACGCCCCAAGATTTTAGCCAACCCGTGTATTACGTTTTAACCAGTAGTGAAGGCAAAAAGACGGTTTATAAAGTTAGTGTGATTACCCTAAAACAGCCTTCTCCCGAAATTATCAGTATTGACAAAAATACAATCGAAGCGGGAGAAAGTTTACTCGTGAAAGGTAAGTATTTTGGCAACTTTCAAGGAGTGATTCAGTCTTATTTAGTGGATGCCAAAAACGAGGAAATCCTCGTAACATCCAAATTACTTGACTCTACCCAAATACAAATCACGGTTCCCAAAACCGTTAGCCCACAACCTTACACCCTCAAGATTAACGTGAACAGTAATACCGTACTTTCCAGTAGTAAAGTGACGGTTCAATACCCCACGCCCGAAATCACGAGTTTATCCAAAAGAAACATTCTCCAAGGTGATACGCTCTTTATGAAGGGAAATTTTATTACGGAAGGTTATACGTACAAACTACAACTCACCGAAGGCAAAAATCAAACAACATCACCCGTTCAAAAAACCAGTGCTGGTAGTCACTTTTCCATCATCCCAAAATCAATTTTGGCGGGGAGTTATACCGTACAAATCCTAAATGAGTCCACCCAAAAAATTAGCAAAAGCCAAGATTTTACGATACAATTGTATGATATCAACAAGCCCTTCGTCCAAGGAATAATCAGTCCAAACCCCTCCTACAAACCAGGGGATAAACTCATTTTTAAAGCCCAAAATTTTGAAAGTTTTCCCGCCCGATTCTTTCAAATTCAACTGTCTAATGGATCAGTTGTATTATTCCAAAAC
>JAYUIP010000564.1:0-5444 GCA_043765945.1 Arcicella sp. | reverse complement strand
ACTTCACTTTCACAACACAACCACTTTCAGGTTTAATATTATTCAAATTTAATTAATACCTTTGAATCAGTGATATGAGTTGCTCTCAAAATCATAGTTAAATTGCCTAATTTTTAGCATTTTAATGCCTTTCTTGCTTTAATTGATATAATCAAAACATCTTCCTAATCCTCAAAAACCAGCTCCATAATTGGAGCCTATATACTCGTGATTAAATTTTATCACCCAAAAATACTATTAAAACAATACAACAATGAAAAACAAATACTCAAATTTTTCTCTTATAATTTTCTTTATTCTGGGCGTATTTCAATTAACGAATGCTCAAAAAATAGCTTGTGGCACACCCGCACTTACCAATCAACAACGCAAAGAAATATTAGTGCAAAGAAGTCGGTACGAAAAAAATCTAAAATCATCTCGCATCACAACTGATTCAGGCATCACCTACTTACCCGTAAGAATCAATATTTTCAGAAATAATGATCAAACAGGCGGACTTTCTTTGCAGGAAATGAACGATAGAATGTCCAAGGTAAACAAGACGTTTCTGAAAGCTGGAAAAGGAATTCAGTTTTATTTGGCTGGCGAAAAACCCAATTATGCCGATGATTCAACTTTTGCCACTTTTTTATCGGAAGTTAAAGATGCCCAGCGGCAAAACAACTGAGGAAAGAGCTAATGCAAAGTTTTTGGTCAAAAATGCCATTAATCTCTATTCAGCGGGGCGAGTTACTTCTGGTAAAAAAGAATTAGGCGGTTATGCTTATTTCCCAAGAATTGATAACGGCTCAAACTTGATTGTAATATCCAACAGTGTTTTTAATGATAAAGACAACACACTCACGCATGAATTTGGACACTATTTTGGATTACCACACACTTTTGACCGCACCAATTCGGAAGATGTTTCAGAGAGAGAACTCGTTACTCGCCTAAAAACCGAAACCAAAAGACGTAAACCCGCCAACTGCGATACAGGCGGAGATATGATTTGTGATACGCCATCCGACCCCTACGATTTCAAGCCAAAAGTGGTTAATTGTGTTTATTCAGACACCACAATCAAAGATGCCAATGAGGATTTGTACAGTCCAATGGTCAATAATATCATGGATTATTACTTTTGCACCAGCGTTGTGCTAACGCCTGGACAATTTAATGTAATGGGCGGGGCAGCTCTATCGGCACGATTATCAAAAGAAGCAGAATATAATTTTAGACCCGACAGCACTTGGAAACCAACCATTGTTGCCAATCCAATCATCTCAAAACCAACCGTGGATTCGCTGAATAACGTGACGATTACTTGGAAAGATGCCTCAAATAACGAAATGGGTTTTTTTGTGGAACGTGCCACCAATGGTTGCGACTAAAGAAAAGTCAAAAATTTCCCATGACTTTCGTAGAGTTTTCCGAGTTAGACAAAATCACGTTTAAGCAATTCTCAGCGGCTTAATTTTATCTTTGATAGCCTATCTAAATCAAAAAGTACCTCTTCGTCCTTTTTACCAAAATCAAAAGAACCCTTTAGGTTGATATGCGACCATGTATGCGTATTAGTTTGCAAAATGAGTTTCAATTTCTCTTTTTGCTCAGATTGCGTGGTACAACTATCTAAAATTTGTAACATCAGTAAATGATTATAGAAGTTTATGATGTTTATTATCAATCGTTTACACCCTTCGGTAGTGAGTTGCTCCCTTTGCGTGAGCCAACGATAATCTTCACTACCAATGACCGCTCTTGCAAAACGTTTCCATGTTCTCCATTGGCTAATACTTCTTCAACCGATGCTCTAATTTCTGGGTCATCAATGTATCTGAGAATATAAATAGTTCTCAAAAGCCTGCCCAAATCAGAAAGTGCTTTGTATAACGGATTTTGGCGGTCATACGACAGGAACGCCTGCCGATTTAGCCGTCTAAACAAGTCAGAAGCCTTGGTATGCCCCAATTTAATGCTACAAACTACTCGCAAAATATCGTCCCAATGCTCAATGATATTGTCAATATTAGCCCTTTCATGAGGAACAATTTTATAGCCCTTCTCTTTATAGGTAGAAACGGCATCAATGGAAAATAATTCTTTATGTTTTAGATTGGCAATCCGAGGTCTAAGGGCTTGATAGTTATACGAATTCTCTACATGAAGTTCTCCCGATTTTAAGTGTTCTTGAATCTGTTTGAAAAACAACATCTTGTAAAGCGAAACTTTAAGTTTGCCTGGGTCAGAATAAATCCTTTGTTGTTCATCCATGCTTAGAAAATCAATCGGTAAGTCCCTTTTATGCGTAATGTTAGCCTTATTTGCTTGAAAGTAGGCAATAGATTTGAGTAAAGGATGGTTAATATTTTGCATAGAAAATTGTAAATATTCTAACATCCCTGCCAATTTTAATTGCAAACGGAAAGATACTTTTTCCAACTCTTTGTAATAATCATCGTTATTTTGAGTGAATGAATTCAAGTTCTGTAATTCTTTAATCCGTTCAATATCAAGTGATAATGTATTTTTATCTATTTTTTTCAGCCGATAGATTTCTTGAATTTGTGCAATTTTAACATCAGCCGTTAAGAGTATTTCATGAGAGATTCTTTCAATTTCAGTGAGCATTTCAGCATTAGAAATCCCATGCGAAGAGACCGTGGCGGTCAGTCGGGTTCTAAGGGGTTTAGAGTTCCAATAATTACCTTGTTGTCGATTTTCACTACCATTCAAAGCCATTTTTACTGCCTTTTGGAAGGTCAAAACTAAGGCATCGCCCAAGCTGAAATATTGATGGATAATGAAGGTAATCAGCCACAAGTTACGTTGGCTAAGATTATTTTTGAGTTGGGCAGTTTGTGTATCAATTACGTATTCAGCGTTATATCGGATGGTCGTATGAGATAAATCAAGCCTTTTAATGACAGGAAATAACTGTTCATACATCGCTTTAATTTGGATAAACATTTCTACCCTTTTCATAATTTCTTGATTTTCCATCGACTCAGGAATCTTTTTGAACAACGTTAGCTCATATTTTATCACACCTGAACTTATTTTGGTCAGAGGAGACTTTTGAAATAAATTATCCAATAGTAAAATATCTTGCGGGTTCAAATGTCTTTTCAGAATATCATTAAGTTCTTTTTCTACCGTTTCAAGTGCCTCTTGGATAAGCGTTTTGAGCTGGTAATAGGTAGGAATTTCGATACGCTTTTCCCATAAGTAAGCAACTAAATTATCAAATATTAGACTTGGTTTGGTTTGATTTCTGCTGGGCGGCATTCCGCCATTTTGGCGGCTTCTTCAAGTAAGGTATCATGTATTTTCCGTCACTCGAATAAGCCCTAAACCCAAATCCTTGTAAAATAATCTCTCTGTGTCGGTGACAGGTACTGGTTTTATACTCGTCAATATCTACGTCATTGGGGTCACCTGAAAGCTTTTGGACGATGAAATCAATATCTTTTGGGGGATAGGTTTTGGGATGAAAAAACCTTCCCATCAAACGAAAGTAGCCTAATTGCAAAATAAATCCAGCTTTATTAGTTGAGTTTGAAATTTGATCAATTACCAATTTTGCCCAAGGAGGTATTACCAATAAAGAAGAACGCTCTGTTTCGGTGAGTTGGGGTGGCTCTTCAAAACGTTTGCGAGCTTGTTGTGAAATAAATTCTTTATTTGCCATAGTACATTCTTTTAAAATACTACAAAATCGTTATTACTAACCTCCCTTGGAATTGGCTATAAATGGGTATGTAAAATACCTACACTTTTATACGATAATTGTATAAATATAAATTAATATTGGGTATTATTTAACAATCAATATTTTGACCATGATTTTTGCCTATCTCCGTGTTTCAACCGACAAACAAACCGTTGAAAACCAACGCTACGAAATTCTCAAATACGCTGATACGAAAAAACTATCCATTGACCAATGGGTAGAAGAAACCGCTTCAGGAGTAAAGTCCGTCAAAGACCGAAAAGTTGGGGAATTATTGACACGCATGGAGAAGGGGGATATTTTTCTGGTCAGTGAGCTTTCACGCTTGGGAAGAAATTTGATGGAAGTAATGTCAATTCTACACGACTGTATGGAAAAAGATGTGAAAGTTTTTGCTATTAAAGAAGGCTACGAATTAGGAAACAACATCAACTCAAAAGTATTGGCATTTGCTTTTTCCCTTTCGGCTGAAATTGAGAGAAATCTAATTTCACAAAGAACCAAAGAAGCATTAGCAAGAAAAAAGAGCGAGGGTATGAAATTGGGTCGCCCAATGGGTTCGCAAAACAAAGAAGTAAAGCTATCAGGTAAAGAAGACGACATCAAAAAGCTGTTGGATAAAAAAGTAGCGGTGGCTGCCATTGCCAGAATTTTAGAGGTTAATAGATTGACGGTAAGAAGTTTTATCAAAACTCGAAAATTGGAAAGTTAAATCGCCTGAGAATCGTTCAAACGTGATTTTATACAACTCGAAAAATTCTACGAAAGTCGTGGGAAATTTTTGACTTTTCTTTAGTTGCAACCAATTTTTATGGGTCTAATATTCATCGTTTATTTCAATGATTTTTAAGGTAATTTAGGTTTTTAGCATGGTACTTTAAATCTTGTTGGTGAATATCCCCTCAATCAAAGCCCAATTACCAAAACTCCTGTCAAGTGCTTTACCGTCAACCGCTTTGATAATCCATTTGTTTCTGGGGGAAAGCACATCATACTCTATTGTAGAACCGTTTAAGAAATGGAATTTCGTTTTCAACCCTTCAATATTGGGGTTCAAATCTAATAATTTAGTAGCCAATTCTTGCGGATTTTCATTTTCAAAAACCACCATAATTCCTAAATTTTCAGATGAATAAACGGCAATTTGTACTTTATTTTTAGCCTCAAAGATAGACCAAATCGCATTTTCTACTGTGGGTTTATAACCTTGGGGAATGAAAACCTTTCCTGCGGAACAAGCGAAATTTTCGTAAACCCCCGTGTTATTCCACTGGTAAAAATCGTTTGTGGGACCAGAAATATGAAAAGCATTATCAACCATTTTGGCATTATCATCTAAAAAAAGCATGGTAGGGCGTGGTAGAATTTGCGAATTTTTACCTTGGTTACTTCCACCTGCCGAAAGCAAAAAGTGCTTGCCAGTGGTATAAATTTCGGGACATGATTTTTTGCCATGCCCTATTCTTACAAAATAGCCGTTTTCTTTTTCAAATAACATTTTAACAACCTTATCCGAAGGACGATAAGGCATACATGAAGCCATTAAAGCATGAACATCCTTGTTTTTTTGCTTATAATCCACTTTTGACTCGGGGGCAAAACTCATCCATGTTTGCATGAATATTGAGTGATAGTCAGTAGTTAATTCCTGAAATTTTGCCTTATCTATTCTTCGCCGCATGGGCGGAAAATACTTATATTGGTAGCTACCCAGAGCAAAACACCA
>JAYUIP010000563.1:0-1870 GCA_043765945.1 Arcicella sp. | reverse complement strand
ATAAAATGAAATGAGAATGGGTTGTATAGAACTTACCGTTTAATAAAAAAACAAAATATAAGTAAGTAATTAGTGAAAAATAATATAGAATTTGTTACATTAGCGGAGAAATGTCAAAAATTACGACGTTTTATTGAATTTAGTTTTAGTTTAGTATATTTTGTGCATCATTTTTGCATATAGATTTATAATTTAAAATAGGTAAGTTCAAATACCGCACCCTGATTGGTTCACAGGTGTTGAACCAGATTGTTAAATTTTTGAAAACGTAAGTTAGGCAGATATGGCAAATAGAAAACCCTATTCCCCCCGAGCTGGTAACCGCCACTATCAAGACTTGTCCCCTGTAAAGCAAATGAGTAAGAAAATTAAAACGATCTTGGTTGATGACGAGAGGTTAGCCCGCCAAGAATTAAAGTATTTGTTGCAAGAATATCCAGATATTCAGATCATTGACGAAGCCGAGAACGTAGATGAGGCTTTGGAAAAAATCCACCGTTTGCAACCAGATTTGATATTTCTTGACATTGAGATGCCAGAAAAAAATGGTTTCGATTTGTTGAGTGACCTCGAATACGTGCCGAAAGTGGTTTTTGTAACGGCTTATAATCAGTATGCTATTCAGGCTTTTGAGTCGGAGGCGATGGATTATTTGCTGAAACCAATGAAATCTGAACGCTTAGCGAGAACGATTGAGAAAGTTCGTTCTGATATTCAACAGCATAGAATTACTGAGGCAGTTTCAGAAGGAAGACTTCCCGCTCAGAAACGTATATTCTTGAAAGATGGAGAGAAATGCTATTTCGTTCGTTTGACAGAAATTTACATGATTGAGTCGGTTGGCAATTATTGCCGTTTCCATTTTGGCACAGACCGTCCGATGATTCACCGTTCGTTGAATAAGATTCAAGAGCGTTTAGACCCGCACATTTTTTTCCGTGCCAATCGTCAACAGATTATTAATACTGAATATATCTCCAACATAGAATCATACTATAAAGGAGGCATGAAGGTAAATCTTAACAATGGAATAGAGTTGGAAATATCAACCCGTAATTCGGTTGCGTTCAAGGAAATGATGGGCATGTAGAATTGAAAATCTATAATTCCAGTAAAAAGAGCCTTCAAGTTAGTTTTTGAAGGTTCTTTTTGTATGTTCTGCGTTAGATTACTCTTTTATATCCTTCATAATAGTTATTACAGAAAAATAACAGTATTGGACATAAAGAAAGACAGTCATTTATATAATAGTTTTATCATTCGGTTTCGGCAAATATGTATTATTCCTTGTTTTTTATACCAAGATAATTAATTTTGTGTGAGAAAATATCTGCACAGGTATTCTTTTAGGGTTAACAGTGGCGGCTGTTAACCTTTTTTTATATCCTTCATCCTCAAATAATTACGAAACCCATTATCTTTGTTTCATGCGTATCCTAACCTTCCTTTACACCCTTTGGGCAACCTTTTGGTTTGTATTTTTATTCATCATTTTATTTCCATTTTTTTGGTTATTTCTGCAAAAAACTGAATGGAAACCCAAAGCTCATTACCTCAATAGATTTTGGGGTAAGATGTTTTTTCCAATTGTTGGAATTCCCATAAAAGTTCAACATGATTTTGAGCCTGACCTTGATAAAACATACGTCTTTTGTGCTAATCATTTTTCGTATATGGATATTGCAGCAATGGGAATGATTATTAAAAATTACTATGCTTTTGTGGGTAAGGCTTCTTTAGGAGGGGTGCCTTTATTTGGATATATGTTTGCTAAATTGCACATACAAGTGGACAGAAGCGATAAAAATAGTAGAGTAACTTCCATGACTCGTTCCATAAAAGCTTTGCAGAGTGGGCGAAGTGTAATGAT
>JAYUIP010000562.1:0-5464 GCA_043765945.1 Arcicella sp. | reverse complement strand
AATTGCCATCCGAACCTAACGAAGCTACTCGAATATTAGAAGCCGTAAACCCTGGGCAAGCCGTTAAAACGTGAACTCCGGTATGTCTCAATTCAGTTCTCAAAGCCTCCAAAAATCCATTAACCGCAAATTTTGAAGCCGAATATCCTGTGCGAACTGGTAGTCCTCTATAACCCGCAATAGATGAAACCCCTACGATTGAACCTTTGGTTTCTTTAATGTAAGGTAGGACATATTTGGTAGCATAAACAGTCCCCCAGAAATTAATATCCATCACAGATTTGATTACTTTTAAATCACAATCCGCAAACATTGAACGCATGGATATTCCTGCATTATTAATTAAAACGTCAATTTTACCATATTTTCGAATCGTTTTTTCGACCATTTCAACGTTATCGGCTTCAATACTGACATCAGAAACCAAGGCAAAATTCTCAATTCCAGCCTTCGATAATTCTTGACTTACTTCCATTAAGGGTGCTTCCTTTCGTCCTGTAATAACTATTTTAGCCCCTTCACGTCCAAAAGAAAATGCTAAAGCCTTTCCAATTCCTGATGATGCACCTGTTATGATAACTATTTTATCTTTCATTTTTAGTGTTTGTGGGTCATGGAGTTTAAGCACGGAGTTTCACGATGATTATTTTTTAAATAAATAACTTTGTGATACTAAGTGACAAAACTCTGTGACTAATTAGTTTCCACAAAATTCCTTCATTTTTTTAAAACTCGCATCTTTTTATCAATAATAATTTTCATAGTCCGTACTTTTGTATCCCTTATCACAATTAATTAATTAAAAGTAGTATCAATGTTTACGTAGTTTTCTATGTAACCTGTGATAACTATGTGGTTGCAATGAAAAAGAAAAAAGAAAATACCATTTACGAGAACGTTTTAGTAGAAGATTTTGCTTCTGATGCGAAATGTATCAGTCGCATTGATGAAAAAGTTATTTTCATCGAAGGACCTGTTGCCCCAGGCGATACGGTGGATTTGCGAGTCATGAAATCGAAGAAAAGTTTCATGGAAGCAGTTGCTTTTAATATTCGTCCAGAATCAAAATACAGAACGGAAATTACCTGCCAACACTTTGGAACCTGTGGCGGTTGTAAATGGCAACATATCGATTATCAAGTACAACTGGACTTCAAAACCCGACAAGTAACCGATGCTTTGCAGCGAATTGCGAAAGTTAATTTACCCGAAATAAAGCCAATTTTTCCTTCGGCAGATATGTTTTATTATCGAAATAAATTGGAATATACGTTCTCACAAAACCGTTGGCTTACAAAAGAACAAATGGATTCGGGTGAAGACTTTTCAAGAAATGCCCTCGGTTTTCACATTCCAAGACGTTTTGACAAAATTTTGGATATTGAAAAATGTTATCTTCAACCTGACCCTTCAAATGCGATTCGTTTGGAATTGAGAGCGTTTACTCAAAAACATAATATTGATTATTACGAGCAAATTAAGCAAGAAAAAGGAGCATTACGTAATTTAATTATCCGAACTGCCAACACGGGCAATTTGATGGTAATTGTTCAGTTTGCCTATTGTCAGCCAGAAGATATTGATTTGGTAATGAGCCACTTAGCTATAAAATTTCCAGAAATTACTTCTCTAAATTACATTATCAACACAAAAGGGAACGACACTTTCTTTGATTTGGAAGTAGTAAACGTAAAGGGATTGCCATATATTGTGGAGGAAATGGCAGGTTTAGATGGGATTCCGCTTAAATTTAGAGTCGGACCAAAATCTTTCTTCCAAACCAATTCAAAACAGGCTTTTGAATTATATAAAATTACCCGTGAATACGCTGATTTATTGGGAGATGAGTTTGTTTATGACCTATATACAGGCACTGGAACAATTGCGAACTTTGTAGCTCGACAAGCTAAAAAAGTTATCGGTTTAGAATACGTTGAGATGGCGGTTGAGGATGCAAAAGTTAACTCTCAAATTAATAATATTACCAACACGGAGTTCTACGCAGGTGATATGCGTAAGTTATTAAGTTATGATTTCATCAGCCAACACGGACGACCAGATACCGTAATCACCGACCCACCACGTGCAGGAATGGACGAACCCGTTGTAAGAGTTTTATTAGAAGCAGCACCCAAAAGGATTGTTTATGTTAGTTGTAATCCCGCAACTCAAGCCAGAGATTTAGCAATTTTGGATGAAAAATATGCCGTTACAGCCGTTCAGCCCGTAGATATGTTCCCACAAACGCATCACGTGGAAAATGTAGTACGCTTGGATTTGAGGTAAAGATAGACCACAGATAAATCCGCAACGGAGTTGGGATTATACGAGATTTACACGGATAAAATTATAATAAATCCGTGTAAATCGGGGTACCTGTTAAATCCGTGGTCCAATTTCGTAAAAAAGCCCTCACTGGGAAATCAGTAAGGGCTTTAATAGTTGCGGGAAGCAGGATCGAACTGCCGACCTTAGGGTTATGAATCCTACGCTCTAACCATCTGAGCTATCCCGCAATATTAATCTGGTGCAAAATTAAGAATTTTAATATTTCAAGACAAATCATTTCCCTTATTTTTTGAAAATAATTCCTTATTAGTTGATTATCAGGGATTTACATAAGAATTTTGAAGGAATATATTTAATCAATAAATTAAATTATTTCAAGGTGCAAGTGTTTGATAATCAATAAGAAAGAATTTTATTTTTGGTAAAACTTCGTAAAACTTAAAAAAATGCTTGCTAATATCTTGAACATTTATAACTTTGCCAATGTAGAGTTCAAGTATTTTATTGCATATTGTTTTAAGTTACATTTATTTAAGTTTTTGAATTTGCTAAATCTTGTAAAAATATGAGTAAACACAAATTTATCGCAGAATATGAGTTAAGAGCTTCTCCGAAAGTGCTATTTCCTTATATAAGTTCAGCTTCGGGAATGCAACAATGGTTTGCAGAAAAGGTTATTTTGAAAGATAGTACAACTTTTGATTTTCTTTGGGATGGTGAAAGCCACGTTGCTAAACTTTCTCAATTGAGATTAAACAAATCCGCAAAATTTGATTTTGTTCCAGCTAATTTGGAAGAAAAAGACCACAATTACCTTGAATTTAAAATGGATGTTAGCGACCTTACGGGTTCAACCTACTTGAAAATTGTTGATTATTCTTTAAATACAGACGAAGACGAACTAACCGAACTGTGGGGAGATTTGATTTATAAATTAAAGGAAATCGTGGGTAGTTAAGAAATTTTAACAGTCAAAAAAATCAAAATTGTGTATTTTTACGTTCTTAATTGAACGGATGATGCTCGTGTTTCAATCCGAATCACGAGCATTTTTATATTTCAACCAATGATAAAAAAAATTGATAAATTAATTCTTAAATCATTCTGGCAACCATTTTTTATGACGTTGGCAGTAGTGATTTTTATTTTTTTAATGCGACTCATTATTGCTTACTTTGCCGACCTTTTCGGTAAAGATTTGGGTGTCGAATTATACCTTAAACTATTTTTCTATTTTAGTTTAATCACCATTCCAATTGCCCTGCCCTTAGCAATGTTACTTTCTACGTTAATGACCTACGGAAATTTGGGAGAATATTTTGAATTAACCGCCATGAAAAGTGCGGGTATTTCCATGACAAGGGCAATGTTACCAATGTTTGTAGTGGCGATTTTCATTAGTATTTTCGCTTTTTGGTTTAATAATGTTGCACTTCCTTGGGCGAATTTGAAGGGTTACAGTCTTTTGTACGACATAAAAACGACCAAAACCACATTGAATATTAAAGAAGGAATTTTTTATACAGATTTACCTGGTTACAGTATCAAGGTCGCAAAAAAGTATCCAGACAATAAGACGCTAAAAAGTATTGTCATCTTTGACCATACTAAAAATAATGGCGATATGCACGTTACCATGGCAGATTCCGCACAGATGTATTCCATTATGAATAAACAATATTTAATTTTTGAGCTTTTCAATGGCAATGATTACACTGAGGATGCCGACAAAACAGGGTCAGCTGATGCAACCGATATGTCAACTCATTCATTTAAAAAAAGTAAAGTAATCATGAGTTTAGCGGCTTTTGATATGCACAAAACCGAAGAAGACCAATTCAAACATCACCAAATGATGCGGAGTATTTCTGATTTATCAAACGATTCAGATTCACTAAAAAAGGTTTACAAAATACTTAAAGAAGGTTTTTATTTTAACTCGAGTTCATATTATACGTATGAGATGAAATACATTGCCAAAGATTCAAAGATTGGAAACAGTTTAAAAAATCAAAAAAATAATATCAAATTAGATACAATTTTTAACAGAAGAGTAGAAAAATTGACCTTCCCAACTCAAAATATTGATTTTGCTTTGGGGCAAGCGAATAACATTTACACTTACAATGAATCAAACCAAAGTTCATTGCTTGCCAAGGAAGAAGATTCACACCGAACAGATTTGGAATGGCATCATAAATTTACCAATGCTATTGCCGTTTTTGTGATGTTCTTAATTGGTGCTCCTTTGGGTGGAATTATCAAAAAAGGAGGTTTCGGTCTACCCGTGGTTATTGCCATTGTCTTTTTCATCATGATGTATATAATGACGCAACAAGGAGATAAAGCTGCCAAGGAAAGTCGTTTGGCCGTTCAAGTTGGTGCTTGGATTTCAAACGTAGTATTGTTTCTTTTTGGATTATATTTTCTTAAAAAAGCCAAAAACGATTCAAGATTATTTGAAGCAGATGTTTACACCGTTTATTATGCAAGATTCAAAGAGAAATTTTCAAAAACCCCTTTTGGAACGTGGATATCAAATAAATTCAACTCCAAACTTGTAAATACGTAGAAAAAACACTAATTTTGCACGTTTTAATAAATTATCACATTTTAAACTGGTTGAAGATGTACTTAACTTCGGATGTTAAACAGGAGATTTTTGAATCTCGTGGACACGGAAAGTCAAAAATCGATACTGGTTCTGCTGAGTCGCAAATAGCTTTGTTTACCTTCAGAATCAATCATTTGACTGAACACTTAAAGAAAAACAAAAAAGATCACTCGACTCGTTTCGGTCTTTTGAAATTGGTAGGAAAGCGTAGAGCTTTGTTAGATTATCTAATCAAAACAGAAATCTCTCGTTACCGTACTATCATTGTCGAACTCGGCATTAGAAAATAGTATTTTTGGTAGGCAATTGTTTCAATTGCCTACTTTTTATTTCCTCTCTCTGGAAATTCGTTAATATTTAATTGTCAATTCTCTACGCTTCAATATGATAATTAATGATTGACAATGAAGAAATATACGATTCAATTCCAACAAATGCCTTTTACAGTCTGTTCTTTAATTAGAACTTTATACAAGGTAAAATCTAAAAAAATATGTCGTTTAACGTAATAACGAAAAAAATAACAATGCCCGATGGTAAAGAAATTTCCATCGAAACGGG
>JAYUIP010000561.1:0-5474 GCA_043765945.1 Arcicella sp. | reverse complement strand
GAAAAAATTATAGATGAGACGATTGATAAACCAATGTCGCTCATCTCAGGAATTCCGCCGTGGGTGCAGATGTATTTCGACCGTATTCAAGCTCGTACAGGAAAGAAAATCAAAGACGTTTTTCCAGAATTTTCACTCTTTGTTTATGGAGGCGTAAACTTTGAACCTTATCGTGCAAAGCTCTATGAATCAATTGGTTGCAAGATACACTCTATTGAAACCTATCCCGCTTCCGAAGGATTTATTGCTTATCAAGATACCCAAAATGAAGAAGGGCTTTTGATGTTATTAAACTCAGGCGTTTTCTATGAATTTATCCCTGTTGAAGACTATTTTAAGCCCAATCCCAGAAGATTACATATTGGAGAAGTACAATTAGGCATAAATTATGCAGTAGTAATGAATACCAACGCTGGTCTTTGGGGATATTCAATCGGGGACACCGTAAAATTTGTTTCTTTGAACCCATACCGCATCATAGTTTCGGGCAGAATTAAGCATTTTATTTCCGCCTTCGGTGAACACGTAATAGGAGAGGAGGTTGAAAAAGCGATGCAATTTGCCATGCAACGACAACCCGAAACGGAATTGGTTGAGTTTACGGTTGCCCCACAAGTTAGTCCCCCCGAAGGCGGATTACCTTATCACGAATGGTTGGTTGAGTTTTCAAGAGAACCTCATAATTTGGAATTATTCGCCCAAGACGTAAATCGAAAATTGTCAGAATTAAATATTTACTACCAAGATTTAATGGTCGGAAATATTCTTAGACCTTTGAAAATCAAATCATTACCACGAAATTCTTTTATTGATTATATGAAAAAAGAAGGTAAATTGGGTGGACAGAACAAAGTGCCGAGGTTATCGAATGATAGAGGAATTGCGGATAAATTATAGAAAGAGAATAGGGGAGAAGAGGTTTTCTATTGTCTAAATTTTACAAACATAATAAATAAACACTACTATGAAAAAACTACTAATTATCGCTTGCTTTTTATTGGGAACCACGTCTATCAATGCCCAAGATTACTTCAAAAAAGACACTGTTAAAACGACAGAAAACGTCTTTATCATTCGATTGAAAGACGGAACTCGTTTGAAAGGTAGAATAATGGAACAAAATATCGAACAAAGCAAAATTCAAACGCAAAACATGGGTTTAGTAACGGTTCCAGCCAATCAAATTGTAAGCATGGAATTAGATAAAAATCAAGGGAATGGAGATAGTCCATATTACGAAAACCGCTTTTTAAACCGCATTCACTACTTACCAACTGCATTTCCTATGAACAAAGGGGAGGTTGAATACCACAACTATTATCTTTATTACAGTGAAATAGCTGTGGCATTGGGAAGTAGAGTAAGCATTGGACTTGGAACGGCAATTATTCCATTTGTACCTATTAACAACGTTTTTCCTTATAATTTAAAAGCAAAAGCAACTTTAATATCGACCGATAAAGTACATTTTTCAGTAAGTGGACACCTCATTGGATTTAATAACGCAAACACAACACTTATTATTCCTACGCTTAGTATTGGTAACAAAGAGCGTTTTTTCAATATTGCTCCTTTGTTTTACACAGGTAATAATGTTTCAGGTTCTTTCGGATTATCATTAGGTTACATGAAAAAAGCATCGCCTAATTTGACCTTTTTCTCAGAAAACTTCTTGGCTCTTGGTACTTCAAATGGCACAGCGACGTTACTCGGTGCTGGACTTAGATTTGATAGAAAACGCCACGCTTTTGATTTGGGATTGAATATGTTGTTTAACAATTCGAGAAGCCCATTTAATTCAAGGTCATCTTTTAATGCTTATCCTGCACCTGCCATTGGTTATCATTTGAAGTTGGGTAAATAAAAAAAGAGTTCAAGTTTTATACTTGAACTCTTTTTAAAATCTTAACTTAGTACGATTTCCTTTTTCTCCTCCGGAAAAACAAACTTAATCGGCTTTGAAACCGTCTCCTTCATCAATGCAATTTCCAGAACTTCATCCACATAGTCTACGTAGTGAAAAGTCAAGTCAGAAATATATGATGGGGTGATTTCTTCGATGTCTTTGCGGTTTTTGTAACAAAGGATGACTTCCTTAACACCAGCACGTTTAGCCGCTAAAATCTTTTCTTTTATGCCTCCCACGGGCAATACTTTTCCCCGTAAAGTTACTTCGCCCGTCATCGCTAAATGGGGTTTAACTTTGCGTTGGGTCAATGCCGAAGCAATGGAAGTGGTCATGGTTATACCTGCCGATGGTCCATCTTTTGGCACCGCCCCTGCGGGTACGTGTATGTGAAGGTTATAATTATCAAAAATTCGGTGATCAATGTCATAATCTTCCGCATGAGCCCGCAAATACGAAAGTGCCGCCATTGCTGACTCCTTCATCACATCGCCTAATTGTCCAGAAAGCGTCACGCCCCCTTTTCCACGATTAATGAGCGATTCGATAAAGAGAATATCGCCTCCCACTGGTGTCCAAGCCAAGCCCGTAACTACGCCTGCGGTGTCATTGGTTTCGTATAAATCTTTATCAAAAATCTCTTGTCCCAACAGTTTTACGACCTCTTCTGGCTTAATCGTTTTTGGATATTCTTCCTCCATCGCAATGGATTTCGTAATCTTCCGAATCAACTTTCCAATCTGTTGCTCCAACTTCCGCACGCCCGACTCACGGGTATAACCTTCCACTAATTTATGTAGGGCAACATCGGTAATTGTGAGCGTTTTGTTGTCTAATCCATGCTCTAATTTTTGCTTTGGAATAAGGTGTTTTTTGGCAATTTGTACTTTTTCTTCCGTTGTGTAACCACTGATTTCAATGATTTCCATACGGTCACGAAGGGCAGGATGAATGGTGTCTAATGAGTTGGCAGTGGCAATAAATAATATCTTTGAGAGGTCATAATCAACCTCCAAATAATTATCCATAAACGAGCTATTTTGCTCAGGGTCAAGCACTTCCAATAATGCCGAAGATGGATCGCCACGATGGTCTGAACCTACTTTGTCAATTTCATCCAAAATAAAAACAGGATTTGCCGAGCCCGCTTTTTTGATATTTTGAATCAATTTTCCAGGCATTGCACCGATGTAGGTTTTACGATGTCCTCTGATTTCGGATTCATCGTGCAAACCACCCAAAGCCATCCGCACATACTTACGACCCAAAGCCTTCGCCACTGACTTTCCGAGCGAAGTTTTACCCACACCAGGAGGTCCATACAAGCACAAAATCGGGGCTTTCATATTGCCCTTCATCTTTAAAACTGCCAAATATTCAATGATTCTTTCTTTAACTTTTTCCAATCCAGAATGGTCATTATCAAGAATTTTTTGAGCTTTTTTGAGGTCGAAATTATCTTTGGTAGTATCATTCCAAGGCAAATCAGTCAACAATTCAACGTAGTTCATCAACATCGGATATTCTGCCGACATTGAGTTGGTACGTTGTAATTTATTTAATTCCTTCTGGAAATGGTCACCTACTTCTTTACTCCATTTTTTGTTTGCACCTTTCGCCCTAATTTTGTCAATTTCTGCTTCTGGGTTTTCTACGCCTAATTCTTCTTGCAAAACTTTTATTTGTTGGCGTAAATAATAATCACGTTGTTGTTGGTCAATATCGCTACTGGCTTTACTCTGAATTTCACGTTTGATTTCCAATAAATCAATGTCATTCATCATCAATTCCAACAAACGGCGAGCTTGGTCGAGACCATCCCGAATTTCTAATAATTGTTGTTTTTCGTTGCCTTCTGCATTGACATTGGCAGACAAAAAGTGAATTAAAAACTCAGGAGATTCGATATTATCAAGGGCAATTTGAGCCTCACGGGGGATTTCTGGATTTAGGAACAAAATCTTAGAAGCCATTTCACGCAAAGATTGAATCAAGGCTTTGTTTTCCTTATTCAGTTTTTTGGGAAGCGTATCATCCCAATAAGCCACTTTTGCAGTTAGATTTGGGTCGGATTTTGTATAATTTTCAACCTCAAAACGCTTACGACCCTGCACAATAATCGTGGTATTTCCACCTGGTAAAGCAATCATTTTGAGGATATGTGCTACCGTTCCAACTTTGAATAAATCTTCGCCCGTTGGATCTTCTTTATTAGGATTTGCCTGTGTAATTACCCCTAAAGTGCGGTTACCTTTATACGCCTTTTTGACTAAACGAATTGATTTCTGTCGTCCTACGGTAATCGGAATCACCATGCCTGGGAACAAAACCATATTGCGGACTGGCAAAATCGGTAATTCATCCGCAAGAACGCCTAATTTATCATCATCATCGTCTTCTCCTCCAAGCGGAATTAGTTCTATATTATCAAAATCAGTGATTTCGGCAAGTCTGAGGTTATTTAAAAATGTTCTGTCGTAACTCATATTATTAAACTGAAATTAATTGGTTATTGGTGAATTTGGTTTTGAGATTTGGCTATGTAATTGGTAATGAGTGGTTTATTTATTAAAATTATCATCGGTTAATTGCTATACTTAAAACAGAAATTTATGCCACTACGACATAACATATAAAATTAACGTTAAATTACACAAATCGAAAACTGATTTATTAAATGGTCAAATCGTATGCCGATTGACACATTGGCAGGGTATATAATTGGCACGCAGATGACGCAGATGCTTCGCAACGCAGATTTAAGAGGATTAAAAATATAGAATTATTACCTTTCTACGAAACTAACTCAAATACTTAATTCCAAAGAAAAATCCTCTTAAATCTGCGTTGCCGAAGGCATCTGCGTCATCTGCGTTCCATCAAAACTCTACGAAAACAAATCAATGATGTCGTTTTGAGATAGTTTTTTTAAGAAACCATCCTCCGTGCTAATTATATCCTTGGCAATGTCTCGTTTTTTATCTTGGAGCAATAAAATCTTCTCTTCGATGGTGTCTTTACAAATCATTCGGTAAGCAAAAACCTTCTTTTTCTGACCAATTCGGTGTGTTCTATCAATAGCTTGTTGCTCAACGGCTGGATTCCACCATGGGTCAACTAAATACACATAATCTGCCTCAGTTAAGTTGATTCCAACGCCACCCGCTTTCAAACTCATTAAAAATACTCTACAATTATCATCTTCTTGAAAATGATTCACACGGTCGGCACGGTCGATGGTTTTGCCGTCTAAATATTCATATTTAATTTTATGTTTATCTAAATGACCTTTAATTAAGTCCAACATTTTAAGGAACTGACTGAAAATCAGAATTTTATGATTTCCTGCATTCTCTTCAATCTCACGAACAATTTCTTCTAATTTTGCCGAATTTTGGTCATATTCTGTATCATCGTTCAATAAGGCAGGACTATCACAAATCTGACGGAGTTTTAGAAGGGCTTCCAATATCAAAAATGAAGACTTTGCTTTACCATCAACCGCCATTTTATCAACCAATTTTTGGCGATACATTTCTCTGAAAGTATCATAAACCTTGCGTTGTTT
>JAYUIP010000560.1:0-1879 GCA_043765945.1 Arcicella sp. | reverse complement strand
CCCCTTGTGTATATCCATCTTTCTTTTGATAAGCATCAAGGGTTACTTGAAAACCACCATCATAGCCGTTATAAATTAAGTTTGTAGTGGCATTAATTAAAGAAGCCCAGGCAATTTGTCCACCACGTTTTAAGTTAATACCAATTTTGATTTTATCATTTCTTAACCAAACTAAATCATTAACAGGATCATAACGAGGTTGATTTGTGAAAATAACTGGCAAATTAAGATTGCCATTGTAATGACTCGGTGGATGTCCGTCTGAAAAATAATAAGGCGGTTTATTTGGCTCAATTATCACAACCTCCGAACTTGTTGGCGGTGGCGATGCAACCACCGTAATGGCGTTGCTCACACCCGAAGTCATTCCCGACTCTGTTCGTTTTGTTGTATAAACATCATCTTTAACAGGAATATTTACGATGTAAGTTGTGCCTGTTATTCCTAAACTTGCCCCATTCTTATACCACAAAATCGTTCCTGCACCTGTGGCAGTAAAAGTTACGGATACTCCTTCATAAACAATATATGGACTTGAACTCAAGACTGGTGCAGTTATTGGCGGTGCCATTAAAACCGTAATAGAATTACTCAAATTTGAGGTAATACCGCTCAATGTTCTTTTTGCAGTATAAACATCGTCTTTTACTGGATTACTCACTGTATAGGTCGAGCCTGTGATTCCTAAACTAACGCCATTTTTATACCATGAAATTTCGCCCGAACCCGTTGCTGTAAACGTAACGGGAATTGCTTCATAAACAGTAGAAGGACTTGAACTTAATTCTGGTGGACTCACTGGCGGAGCCGCTATTACAGTAATGGCATTACTTACAGAAGATGTAACGCTACTTAAAGTTCGTTTTGCTGTGTAAATATCATCTTTAATTGGATTGCTAACGGTGTATGTTGTGCCACTAATGCCTAAGTCTATTCCATTTTTATACCACGAAATCACCCCAGTGCCAGTTGCTGTGAAGGCTACTGAAACACCCTCATAAACGGTGGTGGGACTTGAAGTTATTACTGATGGATTTACTACCAAAGGGGTTCCAAACAATTTTAAGGAACTACTTGCATTAGAAAAAATTAGATTTCCATATCCTGTCCAAGCTAACCATTTTGCGTAGGCTTGTGAATGAATGGTTATGTAGTGCGTTGGACGAATAATTACAGAATCTATGGATAAAGGAACTCGTTTGATGTCCCATGTTTCTTTATCTTCCCAATCTCCCGTTTTTGAACTAATGGCAATAGGAGGATTTATAAAGACTAAAATATCCCCGCTTCTGCCGCTTACGCAAGAAAGTACATTACATTTTGCATAATACGAAGTTGGAACAATGGGCGAAACTGGCATTATAACCGATTGGTTATCGGCAGATTGATGCCAATTTAATGAACCAGGACAACCCGTTGCAGTCAGAGTTATTGAATTACTCAAAACAACGTTTGCGGTTGGTATTACAATTGGAGGAACAGATTCAACAATGTTTGCAAAAGTTGTAGCTGTGCCAACGCATAAATTAATTCCTACTGCGGTTAGTTTATAAGTCCCAGCCTCTGCCAGAGAGGTGGTGTTAATTCTTGGATTTTGAATGTTTGACGTAAAACTGTGGGGACCTGTCCACGAAAAAGAACTTATTTCAGTTATCGCTGGATTATAAGTTGTGTTAAAAAGAAGCAAATCACCCAAACACACCACGGAGTTTGAAGTAATGTCAACGTCTGGAAGTGGTTTTAATGTTATATTTTTAACTGCTTTTACTTCACAAGAAAGACTATTTGCGTCAAGATATCTGGCTTTAAGCGTATAGATACCTGCGTTTAAAGATGAAAAATTTGAGATATTTCTTATAATATCCCCACAATTATTTAA
>JAYUIP010000559.1:0-1883 GCA_043765945.1 Arcicella sp. | reverse complement strand
TTCATACTTGAAGTGCTGATTTTCAGGCTTTTATAAGAAAAATTCGTATAGCTCAAACCATGTCCGAATGAATATAATGGCGTAATATCTGCCAAATTATAGCCACGTCTTGCCGATGGTTTGTGGTAATAATACACGGGTAAATGTCCAACTGAACGGGGTATTGAAATGGATAATTTTCCCGTTGGATTATTGTCGCCAAAGATGGTTTCAGCCACGGCATATCCAGATTCTTGACCTAAATAAAAACCATAAACAATGGCGGGAATATCTTTATCTAACTTAGCTATCGAAAGCGGAGGACCACTAAAAACGAAGGCTGCCGTTGGCTTGTTTAAACCTTTGATGGCATCCACTAATTCGTCTTGATTTCCCATTAAATCCAACGTCGTCAAATCGCCCATGTGAGTGCTTGCCCATGCTTCTTTTGAGAGGGCTTCGTTGCCTCCCAACATCAAAATCACGGCATCGGCTTGCTTGGTAATTTCTACTGCCTCAGCAATTCTTTTCATATTATCTTCACGACTTGTTAACACGTTTTTATCCGAAAACCAGTCACCCGATTCAGTAATTCTTGTGCCTTCGGCGTACAAAATCTCTACATCTTTTCCGTATTTTTCTTTCAAGGCTTGCAGTGGAGAAACGGTTTGTTTTGGCACATCAGCATATCCTCCCAAAAGGCATTTATCAGCATTGGGTCCAATGATCGCCAATTTTTTCACTTTTGATTTATCCAATGGCAACATATTTCCTTCATTTTTCAACAAAACCATCGACTGTCTTGCTGCCTTCAAAGCTAATGCTCGCATCTCGGCATTACCCGTAAATTGGTCGGCATAATTGGCATCCACGTAAGGGTCATCAAACAAACCCATGCGGAATTTTGAGGTAAGAATTCTACTGACTGATTCATCCAACATTGCCATCGAAATCTTACCCGATTTCACTAAACTCAATAAACTGGTGAAGCCGTAAGGATCAGGAGTTTCAATGTCCACGCCCGCTGAAAATGCTCTCAATGCGGTCTGTTCGGCATTTTCTGATACGTGATGCAACACTTCAAGGTCTTTAATTCCACCATAATCAGAAACAACTGTCCCTTTAAAACCCCATTCTTTTCTAAGCATATCGGTCAATAACCACTTACTTCCATGCACAGGTTCGCTTCTTACTTCGGCGTAACAGGGCATCAAACTCATGGCTTTTGCTTCCATCACACAGGCTTTGAAAGGTGGAAAAAATACGGTTCGCAAGGTTCTTTCATCCACAAAAGTTGGTCCCACGTTCGAGCCTCCTTCTGGCTGCCCGTGAACGCCAAAGTGCTTCAACGTAGTGGCAACGTGCTTTTTATCCAAAATTTCTTTATCTCCCTGATACGCTTTCACGATGGTAACGCCCAATCTTGAAACCAAATAAGGGTCTTCGCCCATGGTTTCTTCCGAACGTCCCCAACGTGGGTCGAGCGTAATGTCAAGCACAGGAGCCAACACTTGATGCCCACCTCTTGAACGAACTTCTTCGGCAATGTGCGAATAAACCTCCGTCATCAACGCCTCATCCCAAGAATTTGCCATTGCCAAAGGCGTTGGAAAAACCGTTCCATCTTTTGACTGATTTCCGTGTAAAGATTCCTCATGAAATATTACTGGAATGCCCAAACGGGTGTTTTCCACAAAATATTTCTGAATTTTATTCGTCCATTCTGCCATTCCCTTACCTTTCAAACCCGTTCCGTAGGGATTATCCGCCCCTGCACCTTCGTTGGGGCGAGCCAATTGTCCGATACCGTGTGGTAAGATCTCAGTCGCTTTTTTTACATCAAAATCTTTGTTGGTATAAAGTTTTTGTTTCCCCGACCAGATACATTGAGTTTGAGCAACTTT
>JAYUIP010000558.1:0-1885 GCA_043765945.1 Arcicella sp. | reverse complement strand
GCGTAGGTCTTGGAAAGAAATATTTATACTTCGTTGCCCAACACGCAATGGCAGCATCTTCTTGCGCACGATTTAATTGTTGTAAAATTTTCGCAGTTCTTAATTCCGTAAAATGCTGATCTCTAATGAGTTCCTCCGCAATTTTATTCCAATGTCCTGGTGGGGTGAAAGTACCTACGCCATCCGCCCAAAACTCGGCAATTCGTTTTTGTTCAGGCGTTCGTGTGTTTCCGATTGCTTTTACCGAATCAATATCTTTTTTAAATTCATTACTCTTCAAAGATGGTGGAGCGGGTGGTTGTGGATTGCCCAATACTTCATTTTTATCAAACCAGGTTTGTACCATTCCCATCAATGGAAGCAATGGAGCGTGTTTCGTTTCGTCTTGACTTACCCATGAATTCTTGATTTTTTTGGCTTTATCTTGCCAATTTTGGTCTTGGTCTTTGGCGTTATCAAAATTATCTCCTTTGGAATACGCAATCATTTTCTCAGCAACTTGTTCGCCCAATCGTCCTCCTGCAAGAATATCACTTTTCAGATTAGCACCTGACCATAATCTTGTATTTCCGTGTTCGAGGGCTTTATTGTACAGATAATCGTTTTCGGCAGGGAATAATTTGCTCAAAATCTTGTAGGAAACTGCCGCAACAACTGCATCCTCGGAAGGATAAGAAGGTAAATTTGATTCTGGTAATGAACTTTCTAAGCCATTATGTGAGGGACTTAATCTTCGAAATTTATATTTATAAAACCAAGTTGCCACTAACGCATCATATTGTGCCACGCTCAAAAGGGCGTAGGCACGAGCGGCAAATGGAGGCGAAGCCATTGGTTTTGTGGGGTCTATTTTTTCACCTTTTTTGGGAGGATGGTTATATTTTGCTACTAATTCACGAGCAATTTGATTCCAACGCAAGATACCTCCCGAAGCCCAATGATTTATCGCAACATTCTGAGCGTAAGTACGTTGTGAAATGGCAGATTTAGATTGAGTAAGTTCTTTTTGGTATTCATCAGAATCCACACTGACAGGAACATCTACTGAATAGTCTTTTGGGGAAGTAATAATTATTGTTTTCCAAGCACCACCATTAGCATCTAAGTTCTCGAAAGTTAAGGCTGGAAATTCAGGTTTAGACATGGGAGTATCTTCCTTACAACTTGATAAGGGCAACAAAATGCAAAGCATGGCGGTATGCAATAATATTTGAAGTGGTTTTACGCTCATTGTAAATAAGGAAGTATAAACCGTTTAGGACAAAAACCGTGCAAGAAAATATAAACTATACCACGGATTGTGCTGATGTTACGGATTTACACGGATAAAATTTAAAAAAATCCGTGTAAATCATGTAAAATCCGTGGTCTAATTTGTATCAGAAGACCTCCTCCCCAACAAAACCAATCCCAAAAACGTAATTGCTCCATTCACTAATAATTTTTCAAACCCAAACTGATAACCATTTAACCATTCCTTTGAATTAATGTCAATAATGTAGGTTAAAATTGGGGCTGCAATACACACAAAAGGCACAAGAGAATCACGGACGGGTGTTTTTGTGAATAATCCAAAAGCGAAAAGACCCAAGAGTGGTCCGTATGTATATCCTGCAATGTTAAAGACCGTTGAGATAATGGATGAGCTACTGACGGCATGGAATATCAAGATTATCACGAAAAATAAAGCCGAAAAACCGATGTGTGTGTAATGTTTTATTGTCGTTCTTTTTGACTCTTCGTATTTTTCAATGTTCATGAAATCTATGCAAAAAGCTGTGGTTAAGGCAGTTAGGGCTGAATCTGAACTGGCATACGTGGCGGCGGTGATTCCTAATAAAAAAGTAACGGCTGCCAATGTGCCAAACTCGCCTCCCAATGCTAA
>JAYUIP010000557.1:0-16234 GCA_043765945.1 Arcicella sp. | reverse complement strand
TTAATTATCAATGAGTTAGTAGTCTAAAAGAGATAATTTGTTTAAAAATTTGTACTTTTAGTTTGTGATTGTAATAATTAGAGGGATTAAGGAAGGAGGATATTCACAAATATACTAAAAAAAAATGCTTACTTCTTAGTAAATGAATACGTGTTTTTCATTAAAATTAAATATTTTTTGGGAGGAATATTTTAACCCCCAAAATCTTGGGTTAATCTTGCGAAGGGACCACGTTTTGTTTTGAATGGATTCTTTGATATTCTTCCAGAACAAGCCAAAGATTTTAACCTTGGATTAAGGATATTTTCCCGATGATGAGGTGAATTCATCCAACCATTTACAACAGAACGAGCTAATTCTGCATAAGTACGCATCGCAAGAGGTTTATTGGTTTCACAACTTAAATACACGTAATCTTGACTGTTTCTTGGAATTTCAAAACAATATTTTTCATCAAAACCTCCTAAAACGTCATATTGAGCAATGTTTTCAGCTACTTCTTTAAACTCCCAAGTATAAAGAAAAATCCTGTCTGTCACTTTTCTATTTGCAGGGCTAAAGGGATTTTCATGACTGTAAAAGTCTTGATTAATCATCGACTCAGAATGTTCATTTGTTGCCTTATGCAAAGAATAGGAATACCTGAATTTAGGCAGCGTATGAATCACTCTTTGTTCATTCGTTAAATGAAAAAGTGCCGCATCAATTAGTGCATTATTAGGATTTCGTGCATCAATGGGTTTATTAACCTCGGATAATTTCATAAAATCAACGGAGGACATTTTATAAAGAAGCGAGTCTTTTTGAGCAAGAAGCAAATGTGGTGATAGTAAAATTAAAAAAAGGTATTTCATTGGTTATATTTTTTAAATAAACGAATGAAATACCCTTTTGGTTTAACGGTTAATTCTACAGCTTACTTTTGGCAAATTCCTCAGTTAATTTATTTAAAACGTTATCTGAAACCTTGCCAGAAGTAATAACAGTTCTGTATCTAAAAGTCACAGACTGGTTTGGAGCAAGTTTAAAATTCAATTCTCTTTTGTCTTTGCTAAACACTTTTTCACCTAATGGATTTGCCGCAAATAATCCATAACCTCTTGCGTGCCAATACGTTGGATAATTAATATTGCTTGGATGGTCAATGATGGCAATTGAAATGTCTTCATCTTTTATTTTGCCAGAGAGATTATTCCATTTCCCTCTTGTACTCCAAGTATTTTCTCCATTTATTCCTTCGGAAGTATGATAATTTCCTGTAATGCCTGAATTATCTAATTTATCCACTTTCGTTTCGATTCCGTTGGCATCCACAAAAATATCTGGTTTATCGGATGGATGTTCTAATTCACGGGCTACTCGGATGGCAAAAAAACCATCTTTCACATCTTTGAAGCTAACTTCCTCATTTTGAGTTGTTAAGGTCGTAATTCTGTCAATAATTCTTTGATTTCCTTTGGCATGAAAGATGTAATTTGTGGTTTCTTTTAGGAGCGTCTTGCCTTTTCCGTCAGTATCAACCCAGTCGGCTTTTACTGCCAAATTTGCTTTTTTGTAGCCACCATTCGTTTCAACAATGCCAGTATGTTTGATAGTACCATATTTTGTGCGGTCTTTGATGGCAGTTGAATTATTCCAAAAATCAAAACCATTTACGGATTCATAATTCAACCACATTCCTACGTGATGCGGATGATCAACCCGTTCGCCAGCACGAGTTGCAAATGGATAGCCACGGGTGATGATTGTTCCTTTTGAGGTTAAAATGGGAAAAAGTACGGGTTTTTTGAGGATAGAATCGCTCGGATAAAAGTAGGAAGTAAACAATTTACCATCAACCAAAACATCAATTTTACTCTCTTTGTCCTTGATAATCAACTGAATACGGTCTTTTTTGGATTGAGCAAAAGTTTGACCGATTGATAAGGTCGTAATGAATAAAAACAGAAAGAAAGATTTCATATTTTAGAATTTTAGATTTATTACAAGAGTAAAATAAAGCTAAACTTTACTGATGAAACGCTATATTTTCTTTTTCATAACTAAACTCAACCAGTAAATTACACCAGCAAAAACCACAATTTCTAAAGCATATTCAATCGCAAATTTTTGTCCCAAAAGATTATCGAAGCGTAAAAAGGGCTTTCCAATTCTAAACCAAAAAGATGGTTGGACCGTAGCAAATCCTTGGAAAATAAAGGTTAAAATTAGGAAGGTTTTTTGCTTAAAAAAATCAAAACAGAATAGGAGAGGCATTGAATAAATAAAAATATAATTGGCATACGCACCAATCTGGACAATCATCATTACTCCGAAAATAATAATCCAAATTTTTGGGATAAACTTCTGAATATCAAGATTTTGACTCTTGAAAGTTTGCCATAAAGCAATCCCTAAAATGATAAAAAGTCCGATCCAATTCAAGATTTTTATGTCTTTTGTGATCCCATAATCCCAAATTAAAGGGTTTATGACCGACCACATATTTACTGCCATTGGGTCTTGTGCCAATCGAATTGGCATTAGGAAAGAATCTCCGCCTAAATAATATAAAATCAACAAAACTGGAATACCTACTAAGGCATTTCCTACAATAAAATTTGCTTTATTTCTTATTTTTAACAGTAATAATGGAAGTAATAAAATGAAGAAAGCCTTGGTTGTTAATAAACCTAAACCCGTGACAATTCCCAAGGCTAAATCTGATTTTTTCCGTTGCCAAGCATACACAACTAAACAAGCAAATCCCCACATCCAAATGTCTTCTTGTCCACCCAAAACGCAGAAAATATAAGGTCCTGGGAGCAAAAGATAAATTAATGCTTTAAATAACGTAGAAGGTTGATTTTCAGAAGGATACGTTCTCATTGTAAGCCATAAAACCAATAATTCAACCAAAATCATGAGTAAAGTAACGGCTCTGGCTGTATCCCAAAAGTAAAGCGGAAGGGCAGTGATATAGGCAAAAAATGGAGAATAAACTGAATCAAAATCACGATAAACTAACTCTAATTTGGCAGCGTGTTGAGCAGATTTCCAGAAGATTTGCACGTCCGATTGTGCATCGTACCCGTAGTAGATATACACAATGATAAAAGGTAAAATTCTGCATAGAAAAACCAATAAACTAAAAGTTTTTAAGGTTCCTGAATTCTGAAAAAATTCTTCTAATTTTCTTCTAAATTTAAAGGCAAAAAATGCTAATAAACATAACGTTATTGAAATATATGCTTTGTTATAAACAATTTCGTAAAGTTCGTAATCTGTCATTGTGTTTAATATGTTGAGGTAAAAGACTTGTTGAAAATGACACATCATTTACTCCCACTTTTCACGGTAGTAAATTTGTCTTTAATTTTCAAAAATGGTTTTTCAAAATATTGGTAAGATAATCCCGACATAATAATTGTCAAAATATACGAAATTGGGTAACTCACAAAATTACTATTGTCGAATGAATGAGAAATTTTAACCCCAATCACCACCGCAATCGTATGATACATGTACATTCCGTAAGAAATTTTACCCAAATAATTAAAAACTGGATTTTCTAAACTCAGAATTGAGTCTGGATTTTTGGCTAAATTCATTAAAATTAAGGTAAAAATTAACGCATAAACTTCTTGATTTATACCAGGAAGATAAACGCCAAAAATAAGCATCAAAATTAATGTGCCATACAAAAATACTTGGAATCCTTTGTTAAAAATGAATTGGACAAATTTCGAATTTAACTGAAAATAAGTGAAGTAAGCTCCAATTGCTCCAAGAATCATACAAGTAATTCTTAGTGATTTTATGAACTCATTTAAGTATTTCCATAAACCAATTTCTGGCATATAAAGTACTGTTAATGAGCGAGTTATATAAAAAAGTAAAAAGAAAATTATCATCACAATCAATAATCTTGATGCTTTGGTTTGACGAATAACCCAGGGCCAAAAGTAGTAAAATTGCTCCTCTACGCCAATTGACCAATTTTGAGAAAGATAGGGGATGTGTTTAAAAACGCCAGTTACTACGTTAGGAAGAATTAATAAATATAGAATCAGTTTTTCTGTAAAATCAACTTGAATTAATTCAGTTTCGCCCGAAATGTTGAGGTATGGAATGTGTTGTAGGACGAACAATCCCAAGAAGACGGTCAAATAATAGAGAGGCCAAATTCTTAATATCCGCCTCATATAGAAACTTTTTATGTTGATGGTTTGTGTCCTTTCTTTTTCTACTAATAACAAAGAAGTAATTAAAAATCCACTTAATACAAAGAAAAGAAAAACGCTCAGTGGACCAATCAGGCGAATAAATCGGGTGTAAAAAAGTTGATTATCGTAACCAAATTTCTCTTTGTATTGCTCAATGTGGTGAACAATCACCCAAAAAGCCGCTACAAAACGAACGCCATTGAGATTAGGGAAAAATAAGGAGGTTTCTTTGGAAGACATCAACAATTTATTTGTTCAGAATTGCAAAATTAAGTTCTTTGGGTACGTTTAACAAGTTATTAATTAAATTTTGATGTAAGCGATAGTTTTCAACAGACTTTTATCAAGACAAATTTATATTTTTCAAAGATAGCTTTTGAAAGCAATCGTTTAGCCTTATTTTTGGGTTCTAAATTGAAAAGATACTGATAAAGCAAAATATTTTGCTTTAAGATTAATTTTCCTATAAAAAGAAAAATGGCAGAAATTATAACCATGCCCAAAATGAGCGACACCATGACCGAAGGTGTTGTGGCAGAATGGCTCAAAAAAGTTGGCGATGTCCTTAAACCTGGTGATGGCTTAATTGCTGAAATTGAAACTGATAAAGCAACCATGGAGCTTGATTTGGACGAAAGGATGGATTTAAGCAATTTCAAAGATTGCCGATTATTATATATTGGTCTTGAAAAAGGAAAAGCCGTTCCTGTTGATAGCATTATTGCGATTATTGGCGAAAATGGAGAATCTTACGAACATCTTTTAAGTGGTGATGCAGGGAAATCTGCTCCTATTGAAACGCCTGCACCTGGCACAACGGTTGATGTGCCAATTCCAGCGGCAGAATCTATTCCTGCTCCGCCTGCGACAACTGCATCGGTTGATGCTTCATCCATAAAAGCTGAAATTATTGGAATGCCAAAAATGAGCGATACGATGGTAGAGGGAACTTTGGTGGCTTGGTTAAAAAAAGTAGGGGACGTTTTGAAACCAGGCGACACGCTTTTGGCAGAAGTTGAAACGGATAAAGCAACTATGGAATTTGAATTAGACAACTTCTTGGATGTTACGAAATATAACCCTTGCACGCTTTTATACATCGGAATTGAGGAAGGAAAAACGGTTAATGTTGATGATGTTATTGCGATAATTGGAGAACCAGGGGCTGATTTTCAAGCCTTATTAAACGGTGGAAAAACGGCTTCGGCTCCTGCACAAGCCACACCCGCACCCGCTGAATCCGCTCTCACACCAGCTGCTGAGGAAGTGAAAGTGACTAAAATTGAGGAAGTTACTAATTCGGATGCCCGTTTAAAAGCATCACCTTTGGCAAAGGCATTGGCGAAAGACAAAGGAATCAATATTTCTGAAGTTAAAGGTTCAGGGGAGAATGGACGTATTGTAAAAGCGGATATTGATAGCTTCGTTCCTGCCGCTCCAAAACCAGCTGAGGTTCCTGTGAAAACAAATGTTGCCCCTGCATCAACGATGATTCTGGGTGAGGAAAGTTTTGAAGATGTTCCGTTAAATCAGATGCGTAAAACGATTGCACGTCGTTTAGCAGAATCTAAATTCTCGGCTCCAGAGTTTTACTTGACGATGGAGATTAATATGGATAAAGCAATGGCTGCCCGTGTGTCAATGAATGAGATTTCCCCCGTGAAAATTTCGTTTAATGATATGGTGATAAAGGCTGCAGCGGCTTCTTTGACGAAACATCCAAAGGTGAACTCATATTGGATGGGAGATAAAATCAGGATTAATCATCACGTTCATATTGGTATGGCAGTTGCGGTTGAAGACGGTTTGTTGGTTCCAGTAATTCGTTTTGCCAACACAAAATCGTTGTCTCAAATTTCAACGGAAACAAAAGATTTGGGGGGAAAAGCGAAAAATAAGCAATTACAACCAAAGGATTGGGAAGGTAATACGTTCACGGTCAGCAATTTAGGTATGTTTGGCATTGATGAGTTTACGTCAATTATTAATCAACCAGAATCTTGTATTATGGCAGTTGGCGGTATTAAAGAAACCGTTGCGGTTAAAGACGGTCAATTTTATGCAACTAATATTATGAAAGTTACGCTAACCTGCGACCATAGAACGGTTGATGGAGCATCGGGTGCGGCATTCTTGCAAACTTTCAAACAATTCTTGGAAGACCCAATTAAATTGTTGGTATAGTCTACGGGAATGAACAAACACAAAAAGGGTAGAGAGCACAGGTTTTCTACCCTTTTTGTGTTTCAAAAATCTTGAAATGTAATATTTCGTAGAAATAATGATAATTATTGAATAACTTGTCAAAAAACCAAAAAGTAATTTTGTGTACTTTATAATCCCAAAATCAACATGAATTCTTACCCAAAAAGCTTTGTGCTATTATCTCTATTTGCTTTGTCAGTTTCTTGTAATAATTCTTCAAAACCGACCAATCAAACCGATATGGAAACTAAAAACATAACGTCATTACCAGACAAAACAGCTTTTCAAGCAACAATTGATGGTAAAAAAACAGATTTGTATATTCTGAAAAATAAGAATAATATGCAAGCTGCCATCACTAATTATGGAGGTAGAATTGTTAGTCTTTTAGTGCCAGATAACGACAAAATGATTGATGTTTCAGTAGGTTTTGATAATGTAAAAAGCTATCAGGATGATTCTGAACCATATTTTGGAGCATTAGTTGGTCGCTACGGGAATAGGATTGCCGAAGGGAAATTCAGTTTGGATAATATAGAATATTCACTTTTTATCAATAATGGAAAAAATGCTCTACACGGAGGCAAAAAGAGTTTTCGGGCAGTTGTTTGGGATGCCAAGCAAATCGGAGATAATGTAGTGGAATTGAGTTATTTATCCAAAGATATGGATGAGGGGTATCCAGGGAACTTAACGGTAAAGGTCGTATATACCCTAACGAACGAGAATGAATTGAAGATTGATTATGAAGCAACAACCGATAAAAAGACGGTTCTGAACTTAACCAATCACGCTTATTTCAATTTGAATGGTGTTGGAAGCGGTGATATTTTGGGACATGAACTGATGCTGAATGCCGATAATTTTACGCCCGTAGATTCAACGTTAATTCCCACTGGAAAAATTGTTTCAGTAAAAAATACGCCTTTTGACTTTACTAAATTAACGCCAATGGGAGCAAGAATTGATTTCAAGGATGAGCAAATTAAATTCGGCGGCGGCTATGATCATAATTTCGTATTAAATCCAAATGCTGAGAAAGGGATGAATAAGGTGGCAAAAGTAGTAGCCGATAAATCAAATATTATCATGGAAGTTTTCACGGAAGAGCCTGGTGTTCAATTCTATACAGGAAATTTTATGGATTCAAGTCATACCATCAAAGGAGGAAAAAAGGACGATAAAAGAACGGCTTTTTGTTTAGAAACCCAACATTTTCCAGATTCTCCAAATCAACCAAGTTTTCCTTCGACTGTTTTAGAAGTTGGTAAGAAATACAAAACGAGTACGGTTTATAAATTCTCATTGAAATCTGAATAAAGGTTTAATTATTATTTGTAGGGAGTTAAGAGTAGAATAGGTCTCCAACCTGTTCTTGAAGTCCGTAGAACAGGAATATGCGTCTCAGTTGGAAACCTGTTCTACGTTAAAAAAACAACTAAATCACCATGAATCAAATCAAAAATTATTTTTCTCTCATGCTCTCCGTTCTCGTTTTTTTAGTAAATACGACAAAGGTATTTGCCCAAGAAACTATACCCTTACCAGAACATCCACGTCCAGATTTTGAGCGTTCAACTTGGCTAAATTTGAATGGAAATTGGGCGTTTGAATTTGACAAAAATGATGTTGGGAATATCGAAAAATGGTATAATGGTCAAAAGAAATTTACGAAAACAATTAGTGTTCCCTTTCCGTGGGGTGCCCTTTTGTCTGGGGTTAAAGATGAAGCTGATATTGCTTGGTATTCAAAAAATATTAACGTAAAAAGTGAATGGAAAAATAAAAAAGTGTTTGTTACGATTGGAGCATCCGATTGGAAAACAACCGTTTGGCTTGATGGAAAAGAGTTGGGAAGCCACGAAGGAGGATACACGCCTTTTTCGTTTGAATTAACCAATTTAAAACACGGTACTAATCAAAATTTAGTAGTAAGAGTGGATGATGAGCGCCGTGATTTTACGCTCTACGGTAAGCAAGGCTACGGAAATGCTCGTGGAATTTGGCAGACGATTTATTTGGATGCAAGAGGTCAGAATTTTTTAGAAAACGTTCAATTTAATCCAGACATTGATAAAAATCAGTTGAAAGTAACCGCTTTTTTGAAGAGTCCAGCGGAGAAAGATTTGGATTTGATGGTTGAGATTTCAGCGGGTTCGATTCCATCTAAAAAGCAAATTTTTCCAAAAGGTACAACGGAATATTCTTTCATAATTCCAATTGAAGACGCTCGTTTATGGACTTTGGATGATCCTTTTTTGTATAATGTAGAAATAAAATTGGCAGATGATGAGGTGAAATCTTATTTCGGAATGCGTAAAGTCTCGACGGTTAATTTGCCAGGTACAAACTATAAATATATTGCCATCAACAATAAGCCCGTCTATATGCAATTAGCACTCGACCAATCATATCATCCCACGGGTTTTTATACATTTCCGACCGATGAATTCATGAAAAATGAAATTCTTTTGGCTCGAAATATTGGCTTAAATGGAATTCGTACTCATATAAAAGTGGATGTGCCGAGGAAGTTATATTGGGCGGATAAATTGGGGGTTTTAGTGATGTCAGATTTACCAAATTCGTGGGGAGAACCTGATAAAGATGCTCGAAAAGAGTCTGAATATACGTTAAGAGAAATGATTAAAAGGGACTATAATCATCCCGCCATTTTTTCTTGGATTACTTTTAATGAAACATGGGGATTGCGTTCAAAAGTGGAAATTAACGGTAAGAAAGAATCTAAATATTTACCCGAAACCCAAAAGTGGGTTACCTCGGTTTATCGCTTGGCAAAATCGTTGGATAAAACTCGTTTAGTGGAAGATAATTCCATTTGTTGCGGGGCAGGACATACTGAAACCGATATCAATTCTTGGCACGAATATTTGCCAGGTGAGGGTTGGGAAAAGCACTTGAAAACAATTTCTGACAGCACTTTTGTAGGTAGTGGTTTTCACTATGAGAAAGGTTACAAACAAACGGATGTTCCAAATATTAATTCAGAATGTGGAAATGTTTGGGGGTATGAAGGAAGTACGGGCGATGTAGATTATTCTTGGGATTATCATCGAATGATGAACACTCTCAGAAAATATCCAAAAATTGCAGGTTGGTTATACACTGAACACCACGACGTTATCAATGAATGGAATGGATACTATCGTTTTGACCGTTCAGAAAAGGAAACGGGCGTTGGTGAAATTGTGGAAGGAATGGGCTTAAAAGACTTTCATTCAGACGTTTATCTTTCAACTGGTAATGAAATTAGTCGAACTGTTAAGCCAAAAGAAGTAGTTTCTATTCCCCTTTATTTGTCTTCCATGACCGATAAAGAATTAGGAAATACGTTAAATTTAAAAGTAAGAATGTATGGTTTTGATGCATTGGGACAAAAGAAAACGTGGGGTGAAATGTCTAAAATTGTTCCCTATCAAGCATGGATTCAAAAAGAATTGGAGCCTTTAAAACTGACCATGCCCGATGAAAAAGCTGTGGTTACGGTTTCTTTAGTTTTAGAAGATAATGGTGGGAATATTGTTCATAGAAACTTCACCACGATGATTGTTGAAGGAAATACGCCAACTGAAATGAAATTATTAAATGGTAAAATAGCTAAGATATTGACCATTGAACCAGAGAATTTTAGCGATGCAAAATGGTCTAAAAATCAATGGAATGTTATGGAAGGGGCGAAGGTAAATGGTGCAGGTTTTGGGTATTTTGAGTATAAAATGAAAGTGCCAAAAGATATGAATTTAGCGACCGTTACCAGTGCAAATTTCTTGGTTGAAGCATCAGCAAAGCAACTTTTTGCCAAAGATATGGATAAGAAATTGGCGGGTAACGAAGATTATATGTTAGGAGCAACTGCTGAACCAAGTCAGAATAAAAACGCTTATCCCATGACGGATACTTCAAGATTTCCTACCTCAGTTTCTGTAAATGTAAACGGGAATTTTGCGGGGAGATACGATTTACCCAACGACCCTGCCGATCACCGAGGAACGCTATCTTGGCATTATCAAATTCAAGATAAAAAGTTAAGAGAAGCGGGTTCGTATGGGTATAGAATGAGCGTAAATATTCCAAAAAAATCCCTTGAAGCAGCCATCAAAATGGGTGAATTAGTAATCAGACTCGAAGTTGATGAAGGTTCAGGTGGAGGTTTAGCGATTTATGGAGATAAATTTGGTCGTTATCCGATGAATCCAACGGTTGTTTTTATTTATTAAAATATTGTTAAATCGGAGTAATAGTTGAAATCATTACTCCGATTTTATTTAAAAACGCATCATTTTTACATTATCCGCAATAATCAATTTCCCTTCAGTTGCCTTCTGAACATCCTCAATACTCACGCCTGGGGCAGTTTCTAAGAGTTTAAATCCACCTTCGGGCAAAATTTCCAAAACTGCTAACTCGGTCACAATTTTCTTTACGCAATTGATTCCAGTAATGGGTAAAGAACAATTTTTCAATAATTTCGATTTGCCATCCTTGCTCACGTGTTGCATAGCTACGATGATATTTTTTGCCGAAGCTACTAAATCCATCGCCCCACCCATGCCTTTAACCATCTTTCCTGGGATTTTCCAATTGGCAATATCTCCGTTTTCAGAAACTTCCATGGCTCCCAAAATCGTTAAATCAACGTGTTCTCCCCGAATCATGGCAAAACTCTCGGCAGAACTAAAAAGTGATGAACCCGCTTGCATCGTGACGGTTTGTTTTCCAGCATTAATTAAATCCGCATCCACATTTTCTTCCGTTGGAAATGGACCAATTCCAAGCAAGCCATTTTCAGATTGCAAAACCACATTTATGCCTTCTGGAATGAAATTGGCAACTAATGTTGGAATGCCGATACCAAGATTCACATAGTATCCATTCTTTAATTCTTGGGAAATTCGTTGAGCAATTTGGTTTTTGTCTAAGCCAGCCCCCCGAAGCGTCGGTCGCCCCGCCCCCGATGGGGGAGCCTTTGAAACTCCAATTAATTCGGTTTCAATCTTAGTTAATACGTAATTTAGGTTAGTTAGAACTTCGTCATTAGTAAATCTTATTACCTTAAATCCTTCTTTTTCAAACCATTGCGTTCTTTCAAAATCAGAAATAATATTGTCTGGTAGCTGATGAATTAGTCCATCAATTTCAATTATCAGATTTTCTTTCAGACAGACAAAATCTGTAATATACTGACCAATAATGTGCTGTCTTCTAAATTTATATCCTCCAAGTTTCTTCCCATTTAAACCAATCCATAATCTTTCTTCTGGATGAGTTGGATTATTCCTCATCTTAATTGAGTATTCTTTTAATAAATTATAAATAAAAGGGTCAGCCTTTGCCCAATAAGATGTGTCTTTAATTAGTCTGGCTCCCCCATCGGGGGCGGGGGGGGCTACCGTTCTCTGTTCAATCCTTTTTTCGTAATTATCACCTTGAAAGATTCGTTGAACATAAATGCCAGGTACGTGAATATCGTTTGGATTTAGTGAACCAAGCGGCACTAATTCCTCTACTTCAGCAATCGTAATTTTCCCTGCTGAAGCCATCATTGGACTAAAATTTCTTGCTGTTCCTTTAAAAATAAGATTCCCAGATGAATCACCTTTCCATGCTTTTACGATGGAAAAATCAGCCTTTAACCACGATTCCATCAAGTATTTTTTACCGTCAAATTCTCTAATTTCTTTGCCTTCTGCTACTTCCGTTCCTACACCCGCTGGCGTGAAAAATGCAGGAATTCCTGCTCCGCCAGCTCTGATTCTTTCGGCTAAAGTTCCTTGTGGTAATAATTCAACTTCTAATTCTCCTGACAATAATTGTCGCTCAAACTCTTGATTTTCACCAACATACGACGAAATCATCTTCTTTACTTGACGAGTTTTTAATAGTAATCCAATCCCAAAATCATCAACACCCGCATTGTTTGAAATACAAGTCAAATCCTTAACGCCCGTACAAAGAAGGGCAGTAATTGAATTTTCTGGAATGCCACAAAGTCCAAATCCGCCCAACATCAATGTTGCACCGTCTTGAATATCTGCCACTGCCACATCGGCATTTTTTACAACCTTATTTATCATTTTTTGTGTGGATTTATATTTGGAGGAACTTCTCGAAAGTTCCTTCAACTTGCGAGAAGTAAAAACGACTTGATTAGTACTGAACTTAATATAGACCTTAAATTCTCTCCGTGAAACTCTGTGATACTCCGTGTACAAATAACTTATTTCGCTGGCAAAACCATTGTCTTCACCTCTCCAAAATCAATCCTCTTACCATCTTTTTCAGCAAAACCTCTAATAATTATCGTATCAAAGTCTTCTAAAAACCTTCTCTCCGTTCCATCAGGCAACAATATTGGATTCTTTCCCCCCCAAGTGATCTCTAAAAGTGAACCAAAACTATTAACGTCTTTGCCAGAAATTGTGCCTGAACCTAATAAATCTCCGATGTTCAAATTACAACCATTCACGGTATGATGAGCAATTTGTTGAGCCACCGTCCAATACATATTTTTGAAATTTGAATTAGAAATTACCATGCTTTCCCCATCTTTCGGTTGCAAAATTACTTCTAATTTTACATCAAAATTAAAACGATTTTTTTCGGTTAAATAAGGCAAAACCGTTGGGATTTGCAAAGGTGCGAGCATCCGAAAATCTTCAAGAGCTTCAATCGTCACAACCCAAGGGGAAACCGATGAAAAGAAGTTTTTTGCCAAGAAAGGTCCTAACGGCACATATTCCCATTTTTGAATATCTCGGGCAGACCAATCATTCAATAATTGAAAGCCAAAAACGTAATCTTCCGCCTCATTTACGTCAATTGAATCACCAATTTCGTTTCCTTTTCCAATGATAGTTGCCATCTCTAATTCAATATCTAAACGAGAAGTTGGGGCAAAAGTGGGTGGTTTGGTTTCATCGTTATTGACCTGTCCTTTGGGTCGGTGAAAGTTTTTCTTAGAAACAAAAATTGAACTTGAACGACCGTGATAAGCCACAGGAATATGCTTCCAGTTGGGCAGGAGGGCATTTTTAGGATCACGGAACATAGTACCAAAATTGGTAGCGTGTTGTTCGGAAGAATAGAAATCGGTATAATCTCCAATGCGAATGGGTAGATGTAATTCAACTAAATTATCTGCATGAAAAACGGTTTGGGGAAGATTTCTGAGGTTTTTTAGGAGTATTTGTAGATGCCTCCTAACGGCATTTGTTTTCGTTTTTCCCAAAGCAATAAAATCATTCAAAAACTCATTTTCAAAAACTTTTTTATCAGTCTCAAAACCATCAAAATACCCTAAATCAGCCAATTCAAACAAATCAACTACTTGATTTCCAATAATTGTGGCAACTCGTTTTGTGGAATTATTTACAGAAAAAATACCAAATGGAATATTTTCAATGGTGAATGTTGAGTTTTGAGATTCTATGTTCATTTTAATATTTTATAATTCAAATTTCCGTTTGATTGATGGCATGACTTTGAGTCATGCCATCAATAATTATAAAGAATATCCTTAAAAATCCGTGAAAATCCGTGTTGCCGAAGGCATCCGTGTCATCCGTGTGCCAATTCGCACTCTCATTCAATCCAACTCTTATAATAAACCCCATCATCAATTTTCAGAGCATTTTCCGTTAACATCAACGGGCGAAAAGTGTCAATCATCACTGCCAATTCTGCCGTAGAAGTATGCCCGATACTTCGTTCATAGGCACCTGGTGCGGGTCCGTGTGGAATGCCGCCAGGGTGCAAAGTGATGTGTCCTTTTTCAATATTATTCCTACTCATAAAATCACCATCCACGTAATATAAAACCTCATCAGAATCAATATTTGAGTGATTATAGGGGGCAGGAATTGATTTTGGGTGGTAATCATACATCCTCGGACAGAACGAACAAACTACAAAAGCCTTCGTTTCAAAAGTCTGATGAACCGTTGGTGGTTGGTGAACTCTGCCCGTAATTGGCTCAAAGTTATGGATAGAAAAACCGTAAGGAAAATTATATCCATCCCAACCAATCACATCAAAAGGATGGGTTGGGTAAAGCATTTCGTAGAGAATTCCCTGTTTTTTTATTTTTATGATAAAATCACCCTTTTCATCGTGGGTTTCCAAATTTTCGGGCAATTTATAATCCCGTTCACAAAAAGGCGAATGTTCCAATAGTTGTCCGAAGTGATTTCGGTATCTTTTTGGGGTATAAATGGGATGAAAAGATTCCGTAATTAACAGACGATTATCCTCAGAGTCTAATTCAATTTGGTAAATCATTCCCCTTGGAATCATCAAATAATCACCATATTCAAAGTTGATATTGCCCAATTGAGTCCGCAATTTCCCCGAACCCTGATGCACAAAAATCAGTTCATCACAATCCGCATTTTTATAGAAATATTGGGTCATGGATTTTCGAGGAGCCGCCAAACTAATATGAACGTCTGAATTTACCAGCACGGGCGTACGGCTTTCCAAGAAATCATCTTGCGGTAAAACCTCAAAACCCTTCAAAAGGCGTGCTTTGAGGTGTTTTTGAATGGCGATTTTGGGAGAAATATCCTTTTCAGACAAAATTTCTTTCACCATCGTAGGACGATAAACCTGGTACATCAAAGAAGACATACCATCAAATCCAACCGTTCCAAACAGTTGTTCATAATAAATTCCGCCCTTTGTTTGCTCAAATTGCGTATGTCTTTTGGGCGGAATTTTTCCGAGTTTATGGTAAATTGGCATTGCCCCGAAGCGTCGGTCGCCCTAACCCCCGATGGGAGAATTTTGACGTTGACATTTAAAATTAATAATTATTTTTTTAGTTCCCCCATCGGGGGGTAGGGAGCTACAAATTCCCTCTCTTTCCTTGCTCTCGCTCAATAGCCTCAAATAAAGCCTTGAAATTGCCTTTTCCGAAGGAAGTAGCTCCTTTTCGTTGGATAACTTCAAAAAACAAAGTAGGTCTATCTTCAACGGGTTTTGTGAAAATTTGCAGTAAATAACCTTCTTCGTCTCTGTCAACCAAGATATTTAGCTCCCTTAATGCCTCAAAATCCTCATCAATTTTACCTACTCTTTCCAACAAATCATCGTAGTAAGTTGAAGGCACTTGCAAGAACTCAACCCCACGAGATTTTAGTTCTGAAACGGTTTTAATAATATCGTTCGTTGCAACGGCAATGTGCTGAACTCCCGCACCATTATAAAATTCTAAATATTCATCAATCTGTGATTTCTTGATTCCAGCGGCAGGTTCATTGATGGGAAATTTCACGTAGCCATTTCCATTTGAAACCACCTTTGACATTAACGAAGTATATTCGGTTGAAATATCTTTATCATCAAAGGTCATAAGAAGTTTAAAACCCATCACATTTTCATAGAATTTTACCCACGTGTTCATCTCGCCCAAAGGCACATTTCCCACGCAATGATCAACGTATTGCAGTCCCGCAGAGCCTTTGTAAGTACGACTTTTATAGGGTGTGAAATTAGGTAAAAATACACCTTGATAATTTTTTCTTTCCACGAAAGTATGAATAGTATCACCATAAGTTTTAATGGAAGAAACAATCACAAAACCATGCTCATCCGATAGATATTGTGGTTCAGAAATGCCTATTGCCCCTCTTTGTATAGTTTCATGATACGAAGTTGTGGCATCATCTACCCATAAAGCCAATACTTTTACACCATCTCCGTGCTGATGAATATGTTCCGAAATTTCAGAATTAGCGTACAAAGAAGTCGTTAAAACTAACCTAATTTTACCTTGCTGAACAACGTAGGATGCTCTATCACGAACG
>JAYUIP010000556.1:0-1891 GCA_043765945.1 Arcicella sp. | reverse complement strand
GTTGTGTTATTACTTTGATTTTTTTGTGTAAATTACCTAATATTCTACCATTAATCATGAATGGTTTTAACAAATAAAAACAGAAAATTATGACAGTTGGATTAGTTCTATCAGGTGGTGGAGCAAGAGGAATTGCACATTTGGGTATTTTGAAGGCTTTACAGGAGAAAAAAATAAAGATTTCTGGAATATCTGGTTGCAGTGCGGGGTCTATCGTAGGAGCCATGTTTGCCGCTGGATATTCCCCTGACCATATTTTTGAGATTGTTGTTTCAACCGCCACATTACGTGCTATGCGACCCGCTTGGAGTCGTTCGGGATTATTAAAAATGCAACGGGCAGAAGAAGTTTATTTGAAATACATTCCTCATAATTCTTTTGAGCACTTAAAAATTCCCTTGACAGTAAACGCCACAAATTTATACAAAGGAGAAACAGTATATTTTTCTTCTGGTGAATTATTAAAACCTGTGATGGCATCGTGCAGTATTCCAGGACTCTTTGAGCCAATTACCTTCAATGAAAATGTTTTAGTTGATGGAGGTATTTTAAACAATATGCCCGTCGAACCATTAATAGGCAAGTATGACTTCATTATTGGCAGTCATTGCAATCCTTTTGGGATGCAACAAATGCCAAAATCCATGTCATCCATTGTTCAAAAATCTTTATTCTTGGCAATTAATAATAATTCAAAAGGGAGGTTGGCGCAGTGTGATTTGGTAATTGAACCTTCGGGACTCAAATTATTTGACCCTTACGATATTAGGAAAGCAAGTGGGATTTTTAAGGCAGGATATGAATTTGCGAGTCAATTGGAATTGCCTAAAATTGCTTTTGCAAAATAATCTTGTATTTTATGTGATTAAGAACAGTAAGCCAATGTTGGCCTACTGTTTTTTTATTCTTCAAGCATACTATTAGTAAAACAACCTATTAGAAAAATGCAATTTTATTATTGAAAAATGTTATAATGACACCTGCTGTTTAAAAAATCGTCAAAATTGCTAATGATATTTTTTTTGTAATAAAATATTCTACTTTGAAACATTAAAATACTCAATTAATATAAAATTTAATTTGGATATTTTTACTTATGGATAACTAAAATTCCGTGATAAATATTTTTTAAAATTTTCATTAATTGCCACTTAACAAAATATAATTCCATGAATCCTGCAAATCTGCCTACATAATGACATTATTTTGAGAAAAAACAGTGTAATAATTGTATTATACTATTGTTTGTTTAATACAAATTTTATAATTTTACGTAACACTAATATTATTTTTTTAACATTTTTCAACCATAACTAAATTAGTACATGAAGAAACAATTACTCATGACTTTTCTTGTTGTATTTTCTTTTTGTGTGAATGTATTCGCCCAAGACAGAAAAGTATCAGGTAAAGTAACCTCAGCCGAGGACGGCTCAGGTCTTCCAGGAGTGTCTGTGCAATTGAAGGGAACCACAAAAGGTAGTACAACTGATGCTACGGGTAACTACTCTATTGCAGTTCCATCAACTGGTGGTACGCTTGTTTTTAGCTTTGTTGGCACAACCAACCAAGAGTTTGCAATTGGTAGCAAATCTGCCATTGATGTTAGATTAACAAACGATACCAAGCAACTAACGGAAGTAGTTGTTACGGCAATCGGTATTCAACGTGAGAAAAAAGCATTAGGATACGCTGTATCAAATGTGAAAGGAGATGATTTAGCTCAAAAATCTGAACCAGATGCTCTTCGTGCATTAAATGGTAAAGTGCCAGGAGTAAGTATTATCTCAGGTGGTGGTGCCCCAGGTCAAGGTACTCGTATCACGATTCGTGGTGCAAACTCATTCACTGGTAATAACCAACCTTTGTTTGTTGTAGATGGTATTCCTTT
>JAYUIP010000555.1:0-1893 GCA_043765945.1 Arcicella sp. | reverse complement strand
ATTCTAATAACTGATAGAACGTAAAGGCTTTAACCTTGTCAAATAACCTTTGGAATAGCTTTCTAATCACGTCCATTGTCAGGTAAGAAAAAAGTATTTAGGTTTCCGCTATCTGCAAGCATAGCACCTATTTCATTATCATTCATTACCCTGTCTGTAAACCTTGCTGGGAGGTCGGGATTCAACTTTGCATCAAATAGCATATTGCCTTTACCATGCTGTTTAAAGATTAATGCCACGGGATAAACGGGACGGCTCAACGCTTGCAAGCTGTCGGTATTGGATTCATTAAACGCTTCGTTCAATAATCTAATTTTCTCAATTCTATTCATTGTAACTAAGTTTTGCTAATATAACTACTTGATATTGTGTTTCAAGTTTTGTTTTAAATGCCTGTGCTTCGTTATCGGAGAAGTTCCATAGTTTAATTTCATTTCCTACTTTTGCCCTCTCTTGACGTTTACCGTTGCGGTCTTGGTGAATCATTACGCACATACTACCTTGCTTTGATAGTTTGGCAATACTCGAAAGGTCTCTTTGATTGAAAACCGTATCAAGTAGCTGGATTTTCTCAATTCTATTCATTTTTCAGTTTGTTTATAAGTGAATCAATTTCATCATCTGTTAAATCTGAAAAATTGATTTTCTGCTCCCTTTGTTTCGGGAGTACATACTCAACCAATTTGAGTACAAGGCTTACTTTGTCCTTTGCATCCATTTGTTCCAAGTCGTCTTCTAAGGTCTCGAATTGACGTTCTACTATGCCTTGAATCGTGGCTTTCAAATTTGAGGTTATTTTATTGGGAGTGCCAAGCCTACGACCTCCCGTCTTATTTCTTTCTAAATCCATTGTCTAATTTTGTCTATTTTAGAAAATAACTTGGTAGATAGTTATTCCACAAAAGTTATTATTTTTAGATTATTTTTCTTTATTATTCAATACGGTATGTTCTGAAAGTCGCAATAAAATTTATAGAATTGTTCAAAGGTTCGTATCAATAGGTAAATACCTCCCGACCCTTCCACTTCACTTTGAACTTGCTTTTGAATATCACTTTGTCTGTCATTTCCGTACTTTATTTCTAAGGATAAATGAATCCCATTCACGCACGAATGAACATCTGCCGTACCTCTTTGGGTTGTTCCATACGTCATAATCGAACCCCTCTTTTGCCCTTGTGATTGTATGCGGGTGGCATAATGTCCTTTGAGCCTTAAAAAGTCTATCACACACTTTGTTAGTTCATTGGCAGACGAATCTTTATACTTCGTTTTTGGGACTGCCTTAATCGGTATAGTAGGGTGTCTTTCCAATTTCATTTGATAAGATAGATTATCAAGTTTTTGGAGTGCTGTTAATTCTTTCATTCTTCTAATTGTGTTTTAATAATTGATAAAATCTTAATTGCATATTCTTTTTTACTCTCCTTTTCGCTGTCAATCATGCCGAAATTATACCCAAGACTAAACGGTAAATTATTCACTTTGCGACCATTGGAAAGCGTTACGGTTTTGGTATCATAAAATTTATTCTCAAATAGAAATTTGGTTGAATCGACAAACTCTAATGCTTCGCTTATTTGGTCGGGTGTCGGATTAGCTAAGATTCCCAAATAAAAACCCACATCGAAGGGTAAACTATCAATTTCAATCCCCTCAATGGTAAAGCCTTGATAATCTAAAAACTTGGTGTTAGTCAGAAAGTAGCTGAACAACTCTCCCACAGGTGCTGGCTGGTCGGGTTCAGATAACTCAACGCCTGGGGCTGGGTATCGTAGAAAGTAATCCGCAATATCTAAACCCTTTTCTCTTTCGGCATCCGTGGCTATTCCTTCCAAGATTGGCGAAACGGTTATGCTTTTTGCAATCAAAGATATTTCATTTGCCTTTTCA
>JAYUIP010000554.1:0-5516 GCA_043765945.1 Arcicella sp. | reverse complement strand
TTAGAACCACCAAAGTTGCTATAATCAAAATAATGGAAATACTGAATTGAAAAACTACTAATGTCTTCCGCAACCAAACGCTTTTTACTGATTGACTGAAACTTCCTTTCAAGGTTTTTGCGGGAATAAAAGAGGATAATCCAAAGGCGGTGTAAGCCCCCGAAAGCAATGTTCCAATGATTAAAATGATTAGACCGTAAATCCACAAGCCGTTTTCTTTGAAAATAGATAAAGACAACTCTTTGTCTATCAGTTGATTGAAAGGTTTTTGGAAAACTTCGACCAAAAGTAATCCGAAACATAATCCCATCAAATTTAACAAAACCGATTCGCTCAAAAACTGTGTAATCAATTGACTGCGAGAAGCCCCAACTACTTTTCTAACCCCAACTTCTTTACCTCTTTTGGAAGAAACTGCCGTTGATAAATTGATGTAATTAAACCACGCAATCATCAAAATCAGGAAAGTAATTGCTCCCATCAGATAGACGAAAGGTAGGCTTCCCGACGTAATAAAAGTGTCGTTCAACGAAGCCCCCAAATGTATATTTTTGAAAGGTTGAATTCGTAATGTTTGTTCAGCATCAGGGCGTAATTCTTTGAGGACTTTATTAATTTTGGGTTCAAAAGAAGCAATGTTTAAATCATCCTGACAAAGTAAATAGGTCTTGATAAACATAGAATTGGGTCTGTCTAAACCTGCCCAGCCTTCATTACCATTCAAATTGGCTTTATTGGCGAGGGTTTGCAGGGAAAAAACCATATTATATTTAAAATCAGAAGTGATAGGAAAGTCTTCGTACACGCCCGCAATCGTGAAGAATTGTTGTCCGAATTGGTTGTTAATTTTCAATATTTTACCAAAGGCTTTTTGCTTTTCAAAATATTTGTAAGCCGTTGATTTAGAGATAAATACATGGTTGGTTTTCTTTAAATCAGCCTTATTACCTTCAAATACGTTAAAAGAAAAAAGGTTAAAGAAATTCCCTTCGGCATACACAATTTTTTCTTCTCTAAATGATCTTGGATTAGGTTCATTATTGGAAACAATGCCTTGTGCTATGTTTTCCGCCACCCGACAAAAGTCTTTGACTTCGCCCAAATCTGCCTTCATGCGTGGACCAAATGTAGGTGAAACCGTTTCCCAAGTTCCACCGTCTTTTCCTTGGTAGAGCAAACGATAAAGATTAGGCAATTTTTCGTGAAATTGATTAACACTTTTCTCGAAAGAAATGTATTCCAACATCAAAATAGAAGCCGCAATGCCCAAGCCTAAACCCAAGACATTCACAAAAGTAAAAACACGATTTCTGATAAGATTCCGTAGGGCAATTTTTAGGTAATTTTGTAACATGATTTTAGTTTTTTTGTATATTTGTAAAAAAAATGAACTATGGAAACAGCCGTTTTAGAACTCGAAGAATTCCAAACAGAAGATATTATGTCGCTTAACCACTCACGCATAATCAATCGTTTATGTGTAGCTCTTGATAAATATGATGCAAAATTTGATACTTTTCCCGAACTTGAACTTGAATTAATAACAGGCAAATGCAAACCAGATATTTGCATCTACCCTAATTTGCCTGTCGATTGGTATAATGATACTATTTATTATACCGATAGTCCATTAGTTGCTGTGGAAATCCTATCACCCAAACAAGCACTAACCGATTTGACAGATAAAGCCTTTAAACAATACTTTCCTGCGGGTGTAGAAGTTGTATGGATTATTGTTCCACTGTTCCGTACTATTCAAATTCTTCTACCTAATGGTGATTTACAAACTATATCTGGCAATGAAGTAATGAAAGATTTAACTACTAATATTGAAATAGATTTAAAATCAATTTTTCGTTAAAATTTTACTCCGTCCGCAAACTCTTCACTGGATTTGCCAAAGCCGCTTTAATTGATTGATAACTCACTGTTAGTAAGGCAATTACGGTTGCCCCTATTCCTGCCAAAGCAAAAATCCACCACGAGATTTCCACTCTATAAGCAAAATCTTGCAGCCATTTGTTCATCGCCCAATACGCAATGGGTGAGGCAATTACGATTCCTAAAATTACTAATTTCAAGAAATCCTTTGAGAGTAAATTAACGATTTGCGTAACCGATGCTCCCAAGACTTTTCTGATGCCAATTTCCTTTGTGCGGCGTTGGGTTGTGAAGGCAACTAAACCGAACAAACCCATGCAAGAAATGAAAATGGCAATGCCCGTGGCGGTGTTAAGGATTTGAGCAAATTGTTGTTCTTTTTTATAGAATTTTGCAACGGTTTCATCGAAAAATTTAGGGTCAAATTCTGTATTTGAATTTGGGTAAACTTCGTCATAAGCCTTTGTCATTTTTGCATTAATAGCTTTGAAATTATCGGCAGATTTACCCGCAATCTTTACTTTTACGTTAAAACCACTCGCATATTTGGTTTCCGATAAAATATATAAAGGCTTAATCGGGTCACGCAAAGATTGTAAATGAAAATCCGCCACAACGCCCACAATCGGGAGTTTTATATCTCCTTTCACTCCTGAATAATCTAAAAATTTCCCAACGGCTTGCTCTGATTTTTTGAATCCTAAGGCTTTGGCGTATGTTTCGTTAATGACAAATTCTCTGGCAGTATCACTGGTAGTGATATTTCTTCCTGCTACAATTTTCAATCCGTACAAAGGGATGTAATTTTCATCAACTCTTCTTTGATGCACATCCATTTTAATTTCATTTTTACCATCCTTATACGTAATCCTATTTGTTGAATAACCATTTTTAGCGGGTGTATCTCCAAAGCTAATCATCTCAATTTCAGGCATTTGCTTTAATTTATTCATAAAAACATCTCTCTTACCATTTTCTATTTCATCCCAATTGGTATAAAAATTAATGATGGCATATTTCTTAAATCCCATGTCTTTATTCAGCATAAATTTAGATTGTGTAGCCACGATAATTGTTCCTAAAATAAAAACTTGTGAAGCCGTAAATTGAAAAGTTATCAAGGCTTTACGAAGAAATGCTGTGCGAGTTTGACCATTTGAAACTTGATTTTTCAACGATGCTACGGGCGTGTAGGAAGAAATAACCCAAGCAGGATAAAGTCCTGACAGAATGCTCGTTATAATCGTAATCAAGACTAAAAAGCCAAGTATCTGAGGGTCAAAAACGTTGAATGTAAGTTCTCTGGGAACAAAATCTGCAAATGCCCAAAGGATAGGTTCAACGAAAAGTACGGATAGTAAAACTGACACGGAAGTAATGACAAAAGTCTCGCTCAAAAACTGGAAAATTAAACTCTTGCGACTACTCCCCAAGACCTTCCGAACGCCAATTTCTTTGACTCTCATAATGGATTGAGCCGTTGATAAATTGATGAAATTTATTGCGGCAATTAACAATAAAAACAGAGCAATTCCCACGAGGGCATAGAGTGTTAAAAGATGTGCCTGACGAGAGAAGTTATCAGACAAATCTGAATTAAAATGAACATCTGTTAAAGGCTGTAAACTTAACGAACGCCCAGCATTCCATTCATCTTTTTTATCCAGATTTTTGTCTAAAAATTTAACTAATTGCTTGTTGATATTTGCCTCAGAGGTTCCATTTGTGAGTTTGATAAAGGCTTGCGAACTTCCATTGGTGTTTGTCCATTCATCCAACCCAAACTCACCTCGTTTAGTTTTGGTTTCAATACTTTTGAAAGAAATGAAATCTTCAAACTTAAAATCTGAATTTTTGGGTAAAGATTTTACGATACCCGTGACCGTTACGACCAACGACTCATTGTAGTATAATTGCTTGCCCATCACCTGTTCCAAAGGGATTTTGCCAAAATATTTCTCTGCTTTCTGTTCGGTTAAAACCACTTCATTGGGCGTTTTAAGGGCAGATTCAGGATTTCCCTGTAACCATTCGTACTGAAAAATTTGGAAATATTGAGGCTCACAGATAATTACTACTGAGAGGTCTTGGTCATTTTTCCATATTTTAGGAGGGTTTTTAGTATCCTTTCTATCTTTAGGAATCGTCACTTTTGGATACCAATTATGAAAAGCTGAGACGCTTTCAATGCCTGTGAGTTGCTGACGAATCGCCGCAGGTATCGGTCCAGAAATACCAGCGTTTCGGTTGGTAGTTCCATCAGGATTCTTAAAACCAGAAGTTATCCGATAAATTCGTTCACGGTCAGGATGAAAATTATCGAAGCTCAATTCAAAACTCACCAAAAGAAATATCACCAAACAAGCACTCACGCCAATGGCAAGTCCGAGGATATTAATGAACGAATAAACCTTGTTTCTCAACAGATTTCGGAGGGCGATTTTTAGATAATTTTGTAGCATAAACTTATATGTTTAATTTTATTTTTACCTTTGTAAAAAATCAATTTTATTATGGAAGCTGTTACAGAAATCGAAGAATTCCAAACCGAAGATGTTATGTCCGTTAATCATTCTCGTACCATTCAACGCATAAGTACTTATCTTGAACGCTATGATGATGTGTATGATATTTTGCCAGAATTGGAAATGAAACTTAATGGTAAACCTGTTAAGCCCGATGTTTCTGTTTATCCAAACCTTCCCGAAGATTGGGACACCGATGTTATTTTCATCACAGAACCACCCATTATTGCTGTTGAAGTGCTTTCACCAAAACAAGCAATGACTGATATAACCGATAAAATTAATAATATCTATTTCCCTGCGGGTGTGCAATCGGTTTGGATTGTTGTCCCTCTTCTACAAACAATTACAATCCGCACGCCTGATGGCAAAAAAATGACCTTTTCAGAAGGAATTATCAAAGACCCTGTAACTAATATTGAAATGCCTTTTGAACAAATTTTTAGAATTCGTAATTCTTAATTTTACTGTATTTCCTAAGCCTTTCCATTCCCTTTTTACCGTCCGCCGTGTACCTTTTACGGTAATTCATTCCGTCCTCAAACTCTTCACAGGATTTGCCAACGCCGCCCGAATTGCTTGATAACTCACGGTTAATAAGGTGATTAGCGTCGTGCAAATTCCAGCCAAAGCAAAATTTTTCCAACCAATATTAATGTGATATGCAAATCCTTGCAACCACTGATTCATCGCAAAATAAGCCACGGGCGAAGCAATGAGGAAAGCAACGAGAACGGGTCTAAGAAATTCCTTTGAGAGTAAAGTTGTGATACTGAAAACACTTGCCCCCAACACTTTACGTACACCAATTTCTTTGGTGCGTTGTTCGGCAGTGAACATTGCCAAGCCAAAAAGTCCCAAACAACATATCAAAATGGCAATTGCCGTGAATGAATTTACGACTTTTTTGAGTGTGTTTTCCTGAGTATATTGTCGCTGAATGTCCTCATCTAAAAAGGTATATTCAAAGGGGGCAGACGGAGCGGTTTTCTTCCAAATTTTCTCTATATTGGCAAAAAATGAAGCGTAATTATTAGCCTGAACGTCTAAAATGGCATAATCTGGGGTAGTATCTAAATAGGACATCATCGGGTCAATGTCAGTTTTTAA
>JAYUIP010000553.1:0-5520 GCA_043765945.1 Arcicella sp. | reverse complement strand
TGTTGTTGTCTCAAAGTATTGCTGGTTTCTCAAAAGGGGATGCCGATGTACTCAGAAAGGCAATGGGAAAGAAGGACAGATACACGCTTGATAAGATGAAAAGTAAGTTTGTTGACGGGGCAAAAGAGCGTGGACATCCAGAAGACAAACTCAATAAAGTTTGGACGGATTGGGAGGCTTTTGCCCAGTACGCCTTCAATAAATCCCATTCCACCTGTTATGCTTTTGTAGCTTACCAAACGGGTTATTTAAAGGCACATTATCCGTCTGAATACATGGCTGCGGTGATGTCGAGTTCACTTGGACAAATTGAAAAAATAACCTTTTTTATGGAAGAATGCCGTAGAATGGGATTACCCGTTTTAGGTCCAGATATTAATGAATCCTACCGTTCATTTGCGGTAAATAAAAAGGGTGAAATTCGGTTTGGATTGGCTGCAATTAAAGGTACTGGCGATGCTGCCGTTGATAGTATTATTGAGGAAAGAGATAAAAACGGATCCTACAAAGATATTTTTGATTTTGTGAAGCGGGTAAATCTTAGAACGGTAAACAAAAAAACCATAGAAAGTCTGGCGTATGGCGGAGGGTTTGACTGTTTTGAAGAAGCCCAAGGCTTGCACCGAGCTATTTACTTTCAAGATTCGGAAGGCTCAAATTTTATAGAAAAATTGATTCGATTTGCCAATAAAGCCGTTGAAGATGCCAATTCTTCACAGGGTTCGCTATTTGGAGCCATGGACGGTGGCGGAGGTCAAATTGCAACGCCAAAAATTCCGCAAATTGAGAAATGGGGACAAATGGAAAAACTAAAATTCGAGAAAGAAGTCGTTGGAATATACATCTCTGGACATCCATTGGACGAATATCGCTTGGAATTAGACAGCTTTTGTTCTTGTACGCTCGACCGAGTGATGGAGCCAAATTTTAGAGGAAAAGAAATTGCCGTGGGCGGAATTGTGACGAAATGTATTGAACGATTCTCGAAAAATGGCAACCCGTTTATGTTGTTTACGCTGGAAGATTATATCGGAAGTTATGAATTCGCCCTCTTCGGCGAAGACTTTGTGAATCTCTCAAAATACATTGCCCCAGACCGTTTTCTGTACATCAAAGGCGTGGTAAAATCTAAATGGGGACGACCAGACGAATGGGAATTTAAACCCATAAACGTAAAACTTCTATCCGAAATTAGAAATCAATTTTCTAAGGAATTAAAAATAACAATTGGTTTGCAAATGATTAATAGTCAGACAATTAATAAACTAAATACGCTTGTTTCCAAACATCAAGGCACTTGTAATTTATCAGTTTTAGTATATGATGCCGAAGAAAAAGTGGAGGTCACGATGATGTCAAGAAAGAATAAAATTTCTCCGAGTAATGAATTTTTGGAGGAGTTGAAGGGGATGAATGGGGTGGTTTATAAATTGAATTAAGAGAAATAATTGTAATTTAGTACAAAAAAACAAATGAAAGCAAAATACATCAACCCCTTTACAGATTTCGGATTTAAGAAATTATTTGGAGAAGAAGCCAGCAAACCCATGCTGATTGACTTCCTGAATAGTCTTTTGCCAGAAAGTAATATCGTTGATTTGACTTTCAAAGATAAAGAACAGTTAGGAAATACTGACCAAGACCGAAAAGCAATCTATGATATTTATTGCGAAAATGAAAAAGGGGAGAAATTTATTGTAGAATTACAGAAAGCAAAACAGAAATATTTTAAAGACCGTACCATTTATTATTCAACTTTCCCCATTCGTGAACAAGCGGAGAAGGGCGAGTGGAATTATCAGTTAAAAGCGGTGTATTGCATTGGCGTTTTAGATTTTACTTTTGATGATTATGACAATGAACCTGAAAGAAGTGAAGTAATTCATACAGTTCAACTCAAAGACCAACATAATAGGATATTTTTCAATAAATTGAAGTACGTTTATTTAGAGATGCCAAATTTTAAAAAGACTGAACAAGAATTAAAAACTCGTTTGGATGAATGGTTATACTTCATCAAAAACTTAGAGGATTTTCAAAGCATTCCATCAATTTTTGAAGACGATATTTTTATGCAAGCCTTTGAAAAAGCCGAAATTGCCAAATATTCAGAAAGAGAATTTAACGAGTACCAACAAAGTCTAAAATATTTTAGAGACAATAATGCCACTTTTGATTATGCTGTTGAGACTGCATTTGAAGAAGGGCAAAAAAAGAGAAGTATAGAAATTGCAAAATCATTGAAGGAAAACGGTATACCAAATAATATTATTTCAACGACAACAGGTCTCGCAGAAACAGAAATTGAAAATTTGTAAAAATATTCTGAACGAAGTAATCCCAACTTCGTTCAAAACAAAATCACTTCTAATTACCCCGAACCGTTGGATATTTAATCCCCAATTGCTCCATATAACTCTTATACTTCGTTGGGTCATAATAAAATTTTTGGAGTTCGGGTTTATATTTCTCCATAATTTCCTTGTTAATCGTAATTGCTGGTTTATCGCTCGGGGCAATTAACGGCTCGTATTTTTCGGTTTGCGTTTGTTCCTCACGGTAATATTTCCAAGCATTGGTTAGCAAATCTGGTTTTACGAATAAATCTAATAAAGTCAAAGCCTCCACTTTTGCCCCAGCCGTACAGCCTTTATGAGCAATGGGCGTTGCCATCGAAATTGCATTTGCCCAATGATGCCCTGGCAAACCTGGAATATTGGCAGGATAACCTAAAACTATCGTCGGCATTGTCCAAGAAATATCCGCAATATCATCCGAACCTCCACCCAATTTTATGGCTTCTGGTTCGGTCGTGGAATCTACTTTTATGGCTAATCCGTTCTTTTTTGGGGCATTTAGCTCTTTTTGCGTAGCCGTTGCCAACAATTGATCTTCCACCGACCAAGCAGGTAAACCCACTCGCTTGATATGTTCAAAGGCATTTTCAGCGATTGGTTTATTGAAATGCCCAGGCCACGCACAACCCACAACTTCATGGGTTACTTTGGTGTCCGTCATCATGGCAGCACCCGCCGCAATCTTCTTTCCAAACTCAAATAATTCCTTGATTTTTGGGTACGTTCTTTCTCTGAAATAATACCAAACTTGGGCTTTTGAAGGCACTACATTGGGTTGGTCGCCTCCGTTGGTAATCACATAATGCGACCGTTGCGTTAGTCCAAGGTGTTCCCTTTTAAAATTCCAACCCACATTCATCAACTCCACTGCATCTAAAGCAGATTTCCCCCGCCACGGATTCATGGCGGCATGAGCGGCTTCTCCTTCAAAATTGAACTTTACCGATACCAAACCATTATAACCCACATCTCCCCACTTTACGGAAAGATTTGAATTTACGTGAGTAAAAATACAAGCATCAATATCCTTGAAATGTCCATCACGTACGTAATATGCCTTTGCCCCAACTAACTCTTCCGCAACGCCAGGCCACAACATCAGTGTACCCGAAATCTTCTCTCGTTCCATGATTTTTTTCAAGGTCAAAACGGCAGTAATATTCAAAGCCTGACCCGAATTATGCCCTTCACCGTGTCCAGGAGCCCCTTCAACGATTGGGTCATGATAGGCTACGCCAGGTTTTTGAGATGCTTTTGGAATACAGTCAATGTCTGAACCCACCGCAATAACAGGTTTACCACTTCCCCATTTCGCCATCCAAGCCGTGGGAATTCCAGAAAGTCCTCTTTCGATGGTAAACCCTTCTTTTTCCAAAAGATTAGTTAATAATTTGTAAGTTTCAAATTCTTGAAATCCTAATTCTGAATAACTAAAAAGTTGGTCGTTAAGTTGGGCAGTAAATAGTGCCTTCTTATCAATTTCTTCTAACATTTCTTTTCTGAGACTTTCAATTTTCATGTCCGTAAGTAATTGATTAGAAGATACTTTTGTTTCTTTTGCTGTTTTCCTTTGAGCATATATACCAATTGAAATCAGAAAAAGTGAGGCAAGTATTAGGATTTTCTTCATATTGATAAATTTCTGGTTTTAATAAAAGTTAAATATAGCAATTTTGTCTTAAATTTTATTAATACATTTCAAGTTTGGAAATAGCTAATTAAAAAATCCCCTTTTTTACCGTTCAACTTCCCTAAACAACTTTGGTGGAGATCTAACTTTCGGATAATTTCTCCAACTCCATTAATCATTGAACAAATAATTTGTCTTTAACCCTTTTCCAGCCCGTTAATCACAACAGGGCAATTCTTAAACATTTATTTCCTATTTTTGCAATTCCACAGGTTCATTCTTGTGGTTTTGTTTTGTTATAAAAAAAGGCTGCCCCAATGGAACAGCCTTTTTTCTTTTCAAGTAAATTTTCCATGTTTTCTACTTCCTAATGAAGACAATTCATTATCAATTCGTAAATTTATTACACAATTCAAAATCAACAAAAATACCTTCCCAAATCATGAATAAATCCCTTATTTCAATATTGTCAGTTGGCATTTTATGTGCCAGTTTCGTACAATTATCTAAGCCGAAAGCCTCCAAACTTACTTTAACAGAACCAGCAAAAATATTTACCCAATACTGTTCAAGCTGTCACGGTGAAAAAATTGAGGCTTTCGTTGACCGTTCTTGGAAACACGGAACCTCAAAAGAGGAAGTTGCGGCAAGTATTACAAATGGGTATTTAGATTTAGGAATGCCAGCTTGGAAGGGGATCGTTGATAAAAAAGACATTACTTTATTAGCCGAAGAAATTACAAAATATATTGGAAAAGTAAACGAATATAAGGTTTCAAACAAACCCACTTCAAATGTTTTCGTTTCAGAAAATATGACGGTTTCATTGGATACCGTTGCCACTGGTTTTGAAAGTCCATGGGGTTTCGCTCAATTGCCAGATGGTAATTTTTTGATTACGGATAGAGTTGGGGTGTTGTATAGAGTAGATTTAAAACAGAACAAAACAATTATCAAAAACTCACCAAAGTCTCTTGCAGAAGGTCAGGGAGGACTTTTAGATATTGAGCTACATCCAAAATACGCTGAAAACGGCTGGGTTTATATTTCATATTCAAAATTTAAAGAAGAGGATAACCAAAAATTAACCACTACGGCAATTATCAGAGCCAAAATAAAGGATAATGAATTAACAGAGGTTCAAGAGATTTTTGAAGCATCTCCATACACCAAAACAAAACACCATTTTGGTTCAAGAATTAAGTTTGATAAAAAGGGTTTTATGTACTTCACGGTTGGTGAGAGAGGTATGGAAAAGGATTTCCCACAAAGCACAGAAAACGATAATGGGAAAGTTCATAGACTCAATGATGACGGAACCGTACCAAAAGATAATCCATTCGTTGGAAAAGATAAAAGCAAACAAAGCATTTATAGTTATGGTCACAGAAATCCGCAAGGCTTGGCACTCAATCCTCAAACGGGCGATATGTGGGAAAACGAACATGGACCAAGAGGTGGGGATGAAATAAATTTAATCCGAAAAGGTGCAAATTATGGTTGGCCTGTTATTTCTTACGGTATCAATTATAA
>JAYUIP010000552.1:0-1906 GCA_043765945.1 Arcicella sp. | reverse complement strand
CCGTGGGTATTGATATAATCCACTTCTTCGGGTTTGATTCCTGCATCATCCAAAGCGTCTTTCATGGATAATAAAGCCCCCAGACCATCGGGATGTGGGGCTGTTATATGGTAGGCATCCGAGGAAAAACCGCCACCAATCAACTCACAATATATTTTTGCTCCACGAGCTTTGGCGTATTCGTATTCTTCCAAAATCAAGGCTCCTGCTCCTTCTCCTACCACAAACCCATCACGGTCTTTATCGTAAGGACGTGAAGCGGTTTTTGGGTCATCGTTTCGTTCCGACATCGCACGCATGGCAGTGAAACCACCAACGCTGGCAATGGAGACGGCGGCTTCTGAACCTCCCGTTACGCAAACATTCAATCTGCCTAAACGAATATAATTGAAAGCGTCAATAATGGCATTATTAGCGGATGAACAAGCTGAAACGGTGGCATAATTTACGCCCCGAAATCCGTGACGAATTGAAATATTGCCAGGTGCTGAATCCGCAATCATTTTAGGAATAAAGAAAGGATTGAATTTTGGCGTTCCGTCACCTTTCCCGAAGTAAAGCACTTCATCTTCAAATGTTTTTAATCCACCAATCCCCGAACCCCAGATTACGCCTACTTTATTTTTATCAATTGTTTCCAAATCCAAACCCGAGTCTTTAATGGCTTCATCAGAGGCGACAATGCCATACTGAGTGAATTGATCCATTCTGCGAGCATCTTTCACGGGAATAAATTGGGTAATGTCAAAGTTTTTTAACTCACAAGCAAAACGAGTACGGAATTTTTCAGCATCAAATTTTGTGATGTAGTCGCAACCACTCACGCCATTTTTTAGTCCCTCCCAATATTCGGGAACAGTATTTCCGATGGGTGTCAAAGCACCAATACCCGTAACAACAACTCTTTTAAAACTCTTCATCTTTTAGCAAATTCTCGGTTATAGTGATGGACAATCTTCAAATTTGAACAAATTAATCTGAAAGTCAATAAGTAACGGTAAAACAATAAATGATAACTTTTGTGCGACTCTTTTAATGTCATTTTCCTCTACTTTTTCATTAATCGGAACGCCGAATCGTAGCTCTGCTATTCGCTTCAAAAGTATAGAAACTGTCGTTAAAATAGCCAGCCTAAAATTTTATAATTTATTATTTCACCGTTACTAAAAATGTGCTAATCTGTCATAAAAAAATCGTTCGGGAAGAACCATTATTTTATTTTCAAATTAGCACACAAAGAAGTTCAATTACTTAGCGTTTTCTTCAAGATATGTAATTGCCTGACCAACGGTTTGGATATTTTCAGCCTGATCATCTGGAATAGAAACATTAAATTCCTTTTCAAATTCCATGATTAATTCCACTGTATCCAATGAGTCTGCACCCAAATCATTTGTGAATGAAGCCTCTGTTGTAACTTCTGCTGCGTCAACGCCCAATTTCTCGACGATAATGCTCTTTACTTTTTCTGCAATGTCTGCCATTTTAAGAACGAATTTTGGTTAGAAAAACGGTGCAAAGATGATGATAATTATTAGATTATCAAAGTATTTTTTGCTTCCGTGCCTCTATGAAAAGAATTGTGTTAATTTATATAAGAATTTTACTATACAAAGGGATTAGGGGTTAGTTTTTAGGGGATTAGGTTAGGTTTCGTCACCGCAATCCTAAATTCCTAAGTCCTCAAAATCTAAAAACATAAAGAAGCTGCCCCCAAAAGTCCAGCATCGTTGCCCAAAGTTGCACGGGTGATATTCAATCCATCAGCGTGATATTTGGTAAGCCATTGAGCAAATTTTGCTTTCATGGCTGGCAAAATAAAATCAAAAGAAGCCGAAAGTCCTCCTCCCACTAAAATATGATTAATGTCAAGAATGGCGATTAAATGACAAAGATTTTCGCCCAA
>JAYUIP010000551.1:0-1907 GCA_043765945.1 Arcicella sp. | reverse complement strand
AATAATTCCACTCGACTTTTCATTTCAAAATCCTCAAAATCAAAACCTGGGGATACTGTGCAACCCACCAGAGAATAACTATTTAAAACGGCAGGTTTTGAGCCAAACCACACGCCAGCGGGTACAACTGCCTGAAAAACTTCTCCATTCTCAGGATTATCCCCAAGACGAAAAATATCTAAATTTCCAGTATCATCAATCATAAAAACATCCAAAGGACAACCCGCATAGAAATGCCACATTTCATCCGATTGAATTCTGTGTAAGGCTGAAATATGATGACTTTCAAGGAGGAAATAAATACCAGTTGCAAAACTGCGGTCGCCTTTAAAACGGCTTGGCAGGGCATTTTGAGGAATTTTTTCGGAGGAACGATAGGTTTCTGCAAAATATCCACCTTCGGGATGGGCTTGCATTTGGTAGTGTTTTATCCAGAATTTGGGAGGATTCATCGGGTAAATAAACGTTGGTCAAATGAAAATTCTTGCTGATTGATAATTTTAACTTCTTTGAACAAAGGGTGTTGCGGATTGATTACAAAATTATACTCAATATCAATAATTGCCGACGGTACTTTTAAGGCTAAAAATTCCTTTTTTTCAACAAAATCATCCGTCAATTTTCTTAAACTTTCAAAAGCATCTTGGTCACGCCAATTCTCAGGAAAATCTTGGGTAGAATATTCTTTGAATGAATCAGGAATTTCAATGGTGATAGCTTGATAGGTAGGTAAAAAGGCTGGATTATTAATATGGACAATGTTCTCTAAAACGGTTAATGATAAATTTTCGCTCGTATAAAGCACAGAAACGCCTACGCTATTCCAACGTCCTCCGTATAATTTTGCCCCCATTCCTGACAAATCTGTGGCGTATTTTTTAGGCGTTAGTCTATAAACTTTCATTAGTAAATTATTGATAATCAGTGATTTATATACTAAATAAATACCCCATGTTCAATTCTTCCAAGCTCGTCATGAATTATTTGAAATCCACGATGAGTATCCAGAATATTAATTGGACACTGTTTTTTAAATAGAGGGTGCGGTGATTTCATCCAACCATTAAATTTATCAATTGTTCCAAAAACTTCCTCACCGTGTTGATACAAATTCGCTAATTCAATTGTTTTCTCAGAGGCTACTTTACTCAATTTTGTATCATCAGAATATCGTTGCAAAGTTCTCTCCGAAAGGTCTAAAACGCTCGCTAACTCCTTCTCTGTGAAGTTGATACGGTTTCCTAATTGGCATAGAAGTCCCTTTGAAATACCTTCACGAGAGAGTTGAACAACTTTCCAATCTTTGCCCTGACCGAGCATCAAAAATATATCTTCTTGTTTTAGATTCACCTTTTTCATTTTCTTTGCAATTTGTCGTAAATTTAACGACAAGTGTCGTAATAACAAAATTAGTTCAACTTTTCTTTCATCTTTGCAACATTTGGAAATTATTTTGTGTCATTAGTTTGAAACTGAGGAACTATTTAATTTTCAATTTCCAATAATCAATGCTCAATACTCAAGTATTTGACCATCAATATTTTACACCCCTTGAAAATTGTTAATTGAACATTGCATATTGAAAATTATTATCAAAATTATTCACCAATTACCTTAATCGTACCTCTGGAACAAACGCTATACATAGACAAACATCTCCCACTCGTTGAGGCTTGCCGTCGGGGCGAACGCAAGGCTCAATATGAGATTTATAGGCTGTATTCCAAGTCTATGTATAATGTTGCGGTCAGAATTGTGAACCATGATGGAGAAGCCGAAGACGTTTTGCAAGATGCGTTTTTGGATGCTTTTCAGAAAATTCATGACTTCCGACAAACCAGTACGTTTGGGGCTTGGTTAAAACAAATTGTGGTTAATCGTGCTTTAAATCAATTACGGAATCGAAA
>JAYUIP010000550.1:0-5544 GCA_043765945.1 Arcicella sp. | reverse complement strand
AAGCCATATTTTCCATTACTAAACTGTTTCCGAATTCTGCTTTTTCTTGTTTCCAGTTTTTGTCGGCATCAATTCTGATGATGAATGAATTGAAACCCGAGGCTCCTAATTCAACAACGCCTTTCAATTTACCTGCAACGGGTCCAGGTGGCGTATAATCAAAAGCGGTTTTTTGTCCACCGTCCGAAGCCGAAGAGGAAGACTGTGAATCTGTGGCAGAATTGCTTGGTTCAGACGGATTTGAAGCATTATCAGCACCCGAAGTTGCAGTATTTACTTCTGTTTGCGTTTCTGGGGCTAATTTTTTGAGGGCTTCTTGTCCTCCAAACATTCGGAAGCCAAAATAAATAGCTCCAATAATAAGGGCGGTGATAATTAATCTGCCCGCAACGGTTAATCTTTGCATGATTGATTTTTAAGTTATGAGCTTTGAGTTGTGAGTTTTGAGATAGATTAATCTCATCGCTCAAAGCTCATTGCTATGTAAATATCCTCTAAATTAAACAAACTCTTTATTTCTCACAATTTTGATTAGGTTGTTTGGTAAATTGGTCTTGTAAATTTGTGATTTTTGATGATGAAATTAAGAATTATCCATAAAAAAAGGCAAATGATTGCTCATCTGCCTTTCGAGTAATTGTATGATTGTACTATTCTGTTCGTACTTTAATAATCTTCACCGTAGTTCTACGATTCTTCTGATGTTCGGCTTCGGTGCAACTCACACCATCCACGCAAGTATTTACTAAATCGCTCTCTCCGTAGCCCTTTGCCAACATTCGGCTTTTGTCGATTCCTTTTTTACCAATATAATCAACGGCAGCCTGAGCCCTTTTTTCCGAAAGATTCATATTGTCTTGTGCTTCACCCTTACTATCCGTATGTGAGCCTAACTCAATCACCATCGAAGGGAATTTTTGTAGTGTTGCCGCTAATTTATCTAATTCACGAGCTGCATCTTTACGGATTCCAGCTTTGTTTGAATCGTAATAAATATTATCCATCGTAATTAAATCGCCTTCCTTGAAAAGCCCTAAACCCAACGATATTTCCTTCGCTTTTCCTTTCTTTACTTTCTTAATTTTATTAACATTCGTTCCATAACCGTCTTTTGAAACTTCCAACGTGTAGTCACAACCATCGGTCATATTGAAGGCATAAACCCCGTCTGGACCCGTCATAACTTGTTGCGTTGAGTTATCGCAATCATTTTTAAAGGTTACTAAAACGCCTTCAATCGGTATTTTTTCAACTTCCGTTTTCACAACACCTTTCAATAACGACTTCTTTTTCGTGAGTGATTCAGGCTTGTAAACGGGAGTTGATGATGTTGGAGCAACTACCACTTTTTCAATAACTGCCTGAGGTTCAGGCTCTGGCTCAACAATTTGCACTTTCATCAAAGGCACTTCTAAACGTGAAGGCTCATCATCGGCTTCGCCTCTGGTTGAATATCCTACGAAGTTTGTCACGTATCCTTCTTTACCGATTTTCATAGAATAATCTAAATTCTGACTTGTACAGAACTTCAAATTACCATTTTTATCCGTTCTCTTTTTCTCAGAAGTTCCTCCTTTTGGATTGATTTCTACGTCAGTATCGGCAACGGGTTCTTTGGTTTCGGGGTCGAAAATACTAACCGTCATTTCACGACATTCATATGCTGAACCTGCCTCACGAGAGAAACGGTAAATATCATCGTCTTCACCCCGTTTGCGGTCGGAACTAAAATATCCCGTTTTGCGATTTCCGTCTGTAATTATTCCGAAATCATCATTTGGTGAGTTGAAAGGTTCGCCCAGACTTGTAGGCTTGTTGGCATTTGCTCCATTTTTCATTTCCACGAAAAATAAATCCAAACCACCATCGCCACCCCAACCATCGGACGAATAATATAAGTTCCCTTTATCATCCACGAATGGGAAAGCCTCTATACCCTTTGAATTAACGTCTTTCCCTAAGTTTTTAGGTTCACCCCAATTGCCTCCCTTGTATTCTACCGACCAAATATCCATACCGCCTAAACCACCTTCACGGTCGGATGCGAAGTATAAAAATTTGCCATCTCTCGACCACGTTGGATGAGCCGTTGAGAATTCGTCATCGTTAAATGGTAATTCAGTTGCTTCACCCCACGCACCATTCACGTTTTCGGCAGAATAGAGTTTTAATTTTGTTATGTTATCTTCGCTTGCTCCTTTTTCACCCGCATTGTAGTTGTTTCTGGTAAAAATTATCTGCGTAAAATCTTCGCTAAAAGTCGCTGGACCTTCGTGGAACTTAGTATTTAATGTTTTGCTAAATATCTCAGATTCAGCAATTTGTCCTTTCACTTTGGCAATTTGTTCATCCGTTCCTCCAAAGAAATTCAAGGTTTTTGAATCATTTGCCGTTGGGCGTGAATAATAATCATTACCCAAAGACTTCACACCTCCCGATGATATTCTTTTTGGTTTTTTGGCATTTCCATCACTTCCTAAACCTTGTACGCTACTGATGTCATTCAAATAAAACAGGTCTAAATATCCACCTTTTTCATTTAATAAACTTGTTCCTAAACCTTTACCCGAACAGTATACAATTCCATCACGATAGAACATCGGACTAAATTCTGGATTTGCCGTATTGAAATCTAAGAAATCAACTTTATACTTTCCTTTTCCATTCGATAAGGCAGAAACATCTTCTGAAATTTTGGAATTTGTAAGAGGTTTATATGAACTAACCGATTGGCTTTCAACAACTTGTGAGGTGCTGAATTTGTCGTAAAATTCTTGTGATTCTTTATATTTTCCGTTCTCCGCTAAAACCTGAGCGAATTGCAAGTATGATTTTGTGTTGTCGCCCATCAAATCTGAACTCGAAGCAAAGACCTGACGAAATACACGCTCGGCATTTGTTCCATCGTTGGCTTGTTTGTAGCTACTTGCCAATTTCAAAAGTGCCGATAATTTCTCGGATTCTGGAAGCGTGGCAGAACCATCTTTCAAAAGACTCTCAAACTTCTGAATGGCAGTCGGAAAGCTCCGCAGTTCAAAATGACGCATGGCATCACTCAATAACGGATTTGTTTGTTGGGCAGTAACATTACTCAAAAGAGCGGTTGCCAACGTGAGGGTAAGTCCAATTTTTCTTAACTTAGGCATTATATTGTTATCGTGAGTCCTTTTAAGTCCTGACAATTTTCGTTCCATGAATGTAATTTGGCGATTTGTTTCATATCAGTAAGGATTTTTGATGGGCAAATTAGGGCGGTATTTTATACAAAACTGTATGATTTTCCACTGAACAATTAGCATAAATCATGCCAAAAGTTGCAAATTTGGGAATATTTTTAAATAATAAAAGGGTTTAATTATAAGTTAAAATACTGTAAATCAAACAGTTAATTCATTCTCTAATTATTGACATTAATTTTATCTTGAAAATACTTTGATTTAAATCTCGGATAAACTCGGAGTCCAGCCGAAATCCCGCTGTTTGAGCGAAGCAAGTTTCGGGATTTCTTGATTTTTTTGCTACCGATACTTCAGTTACTTTTTGTATCAAGACAAAAAGTAAAAGACTAAAAATGGGTAAAAATTGTATTTCTTCAATTCAAGTTTTTGTATAAGAAGTATAGAAAAGTAGGATGATTGATTTGGTAAGTAATTAGTTAATAGAAATGAAAAGATGTTAAAAAGTTATTACAATGAGTCATTAATCGAAGCTGGATTGGATGAAGCGGGACGTGGTTGTTTATCGGGTCCTGTGGTTGCTTCGGCAGTAATTTTACCCAAATATTATCAACACAAATTACTCAACGATTCAAAACAACTTACGAAAAAACAGCGTGAAACGTTGCGTGGGGACATTATACGTGATGCACTCGCCTATGAAATTGCGGAGGTTTCTAATCAAGAAATTGATGAGATAAATATCTTGAAAGCCAGCATGAAAGCTATGCACTTGGCAATTGATAAACTCACAATTCGTCCAGAACATTTATTGATTGATGGCAATCGTTTTCCAGTTTATCCACTCATTCCGCATACGTGTATCGTGAAAGGAGATAGCAAGTTTTTATCCATTGCAGCGGCTTCAATTTTAGCAAAAACCTATCGAGATGATTTAATGCAGAATTTAGCCAAAGATTTTCCAGCATACGGTTGGGAGCAAAATGCAGGTTATCCTACGCTGAAACATCGAAAAGCTATTTTAGAATTTGGTGTAACGGTTCATCATCGTTTGACTTATCGGTTTGAGAGATAAAATTTATTACTTTTGTTACATAAAACGAAATTGTATGACTATCAAAATACCAGCCAATGCAACCAAGTTAGAACTTGACAAGGCACTTAGAAAATTAGACAAGTCTGAAAAACCTTTTGATGCCAGTAAATATATTGGTAAAATAAAATTTTCAGGTGATCCCGTAGAATTTCAAAGAGATTTGAGATAATGAGAAATAAACAAACAATTTTACTTGATACTAATGCTTTAATTAACTTTTTAAGTGGAGAACTACTCGAAACTAACATTGTTGATGGAAGAAGAATCACTATTTCTGAGATTACAGAAATGAAAATACAGTGTAATCCTGCATTAAATTCATCAGAAAGGATACTTTTAATTTTTTTTGGGAGAATGTATAATTATTCGACTCAACGAAGAGATAAAAGATTTGGCTGTAAAAATAAGGCTAACTACTCGGATGAAATTGATGGATTCAATTATTGCAGCATCAGCTCAGTGGACAAAGTTAGTTTTAGTAACGGGTGATGAAAAGTTCGATTCTGTAAAGTCAATTGATCTCATTTTACTTCCTTCAAAAAGTAAACGTTCATAGTTTTCACTTCTTAAAACTCCACACTCACTAATGTCCTTTCGCTCAATACTTGCTAAACCTTTTGCCTCATACGTCGTTAATAACCGTCGAAAATGGGAAGAATGTGCCGTAGAAACACAACTTTTTTTAATGAAATCATTGGTTTCGGATGCTTCTCAAACGCTTTTCGGAAAAGACAATAAATTTAGCCAAATTTTTGATTACCAAGACTTTAAGCAATCCGTTCAAGTTCAAGATTATGAGAATCTGAAACCATATATTGAGAAAGTAGTGGCGGGTGAACCTGATATTTTGTGGAAAGGCAAGCCTTTGTATTTCGCTAAAACATCAGGCACGACTTCGGGTGTAAAATATATCCCCATCTCCAAAGAATCCATCGGTTTTCATATTAACGGAGCGAGAGACGCTCTTTTAAGTTATGTTCACGAAACTGGTAATTCAAAATTTTTAGATAAAAATCTCATGTTTTTGTCAGGTTCGCCAGAGATGTATCAAAAAAATGGCATCTTCGTTGGGCGACTTTCGGGCATTGTCAATCATCACGTGCCAGGGTATTTAAGAAGTAATCAAATGCCAAGTTATGAGACAAATTGCATCGAAGATTGGGAAACGAAACTTGAAAAAATTATAGATGAGACGATTGATAAACCAATGTCGCTCATCTCAGGAATTCCGCCGTGGGTGCAGATGTATTTCGACCGTATTCAAGCTCGTAC
>JAYUIP010000549.1:0-1909 GCA_043765945.1 Arcicella sp. | reverse complement strand
TATGGTTAGAGACAGGTACATCACCAACTCAATTCCGTTATATTGACTGGACATTGACTGTGCCTTTAATGTGCGTTGAATATTTTTTAATCCTGAAGCCAGCAGGTGCAAAAAGTGGAATGTTAGTACGCTTATTGGCAGGTTCAATTTTGATGTTGGTTGCAGGTTACATCGGAGAAGCAGTTTCTGTTGAAAACAACGTAATGTGGGGAATTATCTCAACACTTGGTTGGGCAGTAATTATCTATGAAATCTATTTGGGTGAGGCTTCTAAGTTGGTAGCATCTTCAAACAATGCAGCGGTAGTAGAAGGTTACAAAGTAATGAGATGGTTTACGTTAGTAGGTTGGGCAATTTATCCAATCGGATACTGTATGTTGCCTGGAAACATCCTTCACGGATTAGTTGCAGGTGCTGACTTTACAAGAAGTTCACCAGTTGATTTAGCATATAATATTGCTGATGCTATCAACAAGATTGGATTTGGTTTAGTAGTTTACACTATTGCTAAGAATGCAACGGCAGCTGAGCAAACTAAACTTGCATAATCTAATTGCCAAAACCACAAGTAAAAATTTGAGTAAATAGTAAAGGCAGGGAGTCAAACACCCTGCCTTTTTCTGTTGAACACAACTCGTAACATCCTCGAAAGAGTAGTGAATTGTGATGTTAACGTATAGTATTTGAAAATCGTTTAATCTTCACTATTTACCTCTTGAATCACTTTCATAAGCACAATAAAAACGACCACGCTGACAAGCATAAAGACCAAATATTTGCCAGAAAAAAGTAATTCCAAACGATAGGAAGCATTGTGAAAAATGACAAAAATGCAAAATATGAAATAGAAAATACTCAATAAGATGGTTGTGATTTTAGTTTTCATTTTTAAGTTATTTTTAGTGAAAATGTTATTTTATTTTTCTACGTTGACTAATCATTTATAAATATTTAAACTAAAAATTCTTAAAATTGTTGAATTTAACTATGTAATTCTACGTTTTTATTATATTTTTTACTCATTAATCAATAAATTGGGTTGCTTCCATTAATATTTTGTGTTATTTTTACAGTGAATTGATGAAAAGACACTTAACCATAAATATACACATTTATTTCCCCGAAATATCTACGTATTTCAATGCTCTCGTTTTAATAATTCACTCTTTTTTCGATGTAAATTGATTCCTATAAGGATTTTATCCTGATAGCTGAATCAGTATGTACATTTTCATTTAAACAAAATAACCAACTATTATGAATGCAAAAAACAATTACTTGTCCCTGTTATTACTTGGGATGATGCTTGCGTGTACGCCTCCAAAAGGTGATGTCGGACCGCAAGGAACAGCTGGAGTTCCAGGGGCAGACGGAACCAATGGCACAGTAGGAGCCACAGGTGCAACTGGTCAAACAGGTGACAAGGGAGCAACGGGTGCGACAGGTGCAACAGGTGCCACTGGAACTAAAGGTGCCACAGGTGCTACTGGTACTACTGGAACAACTGGGAGCAATTTAGCAGTTTACTCTGATTGGAAACCGCTTACTTGGAAAGTACAATCAGAATCTACAACAGCGGGATTGACTAATGTTACTTTTGTGGCAACCTTTACTGAGGCATCTATTACGGAAAAAGTTTTAAGTGGAGGTACTTACATGATTTTTTACCGCACTAAGGTGGGTACAGCGAATGCGGTCACAAGTGTTTTACAATCAGGGCTCAGTTCATTTAGTAAACTTTCAAGTCCTGAAGAGTATTATAATTTATTAGGTTCCATAGATGTTGGAACAGTAATATTTAGTTCTACGTTTACCCGTAGTAAAGAAACGACCGCTAACTTGTTAAAAGGCATAAATAGCGAAACGCCATCTGTACAGACTTATGTTATTCCAGGTAAATAATCACTAA
>JAYUIP010000548.1:0-1912 GCA_043765945.1 Arcicella sp. | reverse complement strand
TACGTTCCATCAGCATCTAAAACAGCGGTTGTATTGTGATATAAACCTGCGGCACGTTTTTCAAATAATGAGGCAATAATGACTACGCCCAATTCTTTAGCAACGTCCGAAAGTATGTCCGTGGAAGGTCCAGGGATAGATTCTGCCAATTTAAAATTCTCATGGTCTTCCACGTCGCAGAAGTACAGAGACGTAAATAACTCTTGTAAACAGACAATATTTGCCCCTTTTAGAGCCGCTTCACGAATTCGCTCAATTGCCTTCTGCATATTTGCCTGCACGTCAGCTGTGCATGACATTTGGACTAAGCCTATGTTTATTTTTTTATTCATTATTTCGTTTTAAACTGGTAATTTATTCCAATGGATGGATTAAAACTATAAAAACTGTTTGGGGCATCCGCCATAGGATTTAGAATTGTGCCAGAAGAATATTTAGCTTTCGCTATTATTTGTAACTGTTCATTTAGCCTATAACAAAGTCCAAAATATCCTGATAATAAAGAACTTATTTCTTTTGCATTCCACCAAGTCGCTCCAATTCCTCCGCCAATTAATACTCTAAATTTATTTCCCTGCGTCTGCAATTCAATGATTCCTTGAACTGGGATGTATGATTGTTCTCCGCTGTATAGAGTAACTCTATCACTAAAAATTGAAACAACTTGTGGAGTTCTCAAAAAGCCTTTATTATACCCAGCATCAAAGCCTAATCGGACAATTTTGGAAGAGCGAAATCTCACGCCAGCTTCAATTCCTAAACCAGTTACGGTATAATCTTGATGAATGATGTTATACGTTGGCGAGAGATTAACAGATATTTGACCATATCCATTTGTGAACATTCCGCAGATTAGAATGATAGTAATTTTGAAAGTAGTTTTCATTTTTATTAGGTTCATAAGTTTAAGTAGAGGACGTAAAATTATCAGAAATAGTTGTGTGGATTTTAAAAATTTTAAGTGCGGGACTGTGGCGGATGAAAACCAATCACAATATCACTTTGTTCAATTCCTTCCGTAACAAGTCTTTTAGCAACTCTTAAATCTGTTCCATCGTGTTGAATCCAAACTTTCCCGTCCCGTTTTACGTCCACGTGAATGAAATTGGCATAAAACCACTTGGTAACATTTTTCTCCCAACCAACACCCGAATAAATATAATGACCGTGTTCATCATCCGTAATGAGTTGATTTTCAATGCCATCATCATCATATTCTCCTCCCCAACTATACACTTCTTCTACAAAACTGCGGACAATTTTTTTATATTTTTCTACCTTATCCATTGTTCAATTTGAGGTTTACCTTCGTTATACACTATCATTTTTACGTCAAAATCTTTCGCAGTTTCTACGAAAAAAGCATCATCAAAGAATCTTTCATAAAAACCAGAAGGGACTGCAAGATACAATATTCTGTCAGGTTCTTTCATTTTCAAGGCTTTCCAGTAAATCAAAAATTGACCCAAAGCATCCTCAAAATCATCCAAATCTGATGAACCTAAAAAACTTTTAACCTCAACAGCTATTTTTTCTGTTTCTTTTTCGGCTGCAATAATTCCCTTTTCTGCCCCTAAATCAATGTAACCACGTCGCTTGCCAATTTTGATTTTGAATGGGTCGTGAGTGATGTTCCAACCATCATTTTCAAGTGAAGTTCTTACAAGGTCGTGGTATTTGTCTTTTGCCATATTATCATGAATTTACAAAAATTTCAAATCATTCATGCACTTAAAATGCCCCAATGGACATTTCTTATACCCAATCTTTGAACATGGGCGGCAATTTAAATCTTTATTCTCAATTACCTCATAATCAGTATGATACGGATACATTCCAAACGCAGGAACGGTATTTCCCCAGATAGAAACCACCTTTTTCTTCAAGGCAGAAGCCACGTGCATCATGCCTG
>JAYUIP010000547.1:0-1916 GCA_043765945.1 Arcicella sp. | reverse complement strand
ATAGGATTTTCGTCAAAAATGGAAGTCCAAGTGGTGCCTCCGTTCTCACTTTTCCAAACACCACCCGAAGCCGAACCTGCATAAATAATGTCAGGATTGGTCACCACGGCATCAATGGCGGTGATTCTGCCCGACATTGCCGCTGGACCAATAGCACGGGCTTTCATGTTTTTGAATAAATCGGTTTTGATTTTTTGGGCTTCTGATTCAACTAATGGAGATAAAATAGCGATACAAAATAGTAGCTTTTTAACAAAATTTGATTTCATTTTTTAAGGTTTTGTGATGAGGTTTCAATTTCGGAAAAAATTGGGGGAATGACAAATACAATCTTTGATAGCTTTCAAGTTGATATGATTATCTTTGTGTATTATTTATTCAAAACCCTACTCAAATGTTTAAATCAAAATTATTTTTCGTCGTACTTTTATCTGTATTATTTTCAAGTTGTGGTGATGAAGATGAAATGTTAGGACCAGAAGAAGACCAAATTAAAAACTACATTAAATCTAAAAAATTAATTGTGACTGATTCAAGCACCGTTGGATTGCGTTTTATTTTAACCAAACCAAATCCAACGGGTGCTAAATTAATTTTAGGACAAAGTATTTCAGTGAATTATGCTGGAAGATTTATTGCGGGTAAAAAAACTGACAAAGAGTTTGATTCTGGAAAGTTCACTTTTGCACTTGGACAAAAAGAAGTCGTTGATGGATTTGACAAGGGTATTGCAAAAATGAAAGTGGGTGAAAAAGCGACCCTAATTTTTCCTTCTCCCTTAGGATATGGATCAAGTGGGCAAGGAAGTATTCCTGCCAACACGCCTTTGCTTTTTGATATTGAGGTGATTTCTGCGAGGTAAGTTACAATTTTCAAGTTATTAAGTTGCTAATCAATTTGAGTATTTTAGCAGCTTAACAATTTGAAAAATAACAACTTATTATTACATATTCCGATAAGCCTTTTTCAAACTTCTTCTGAAATGATTGGCAAATTGGTCGCTAATACGATTAAAGAAATAAGAACTTCTCGGCTCATTATCAAACATTGGAGCGGAGGTTGATGGACAATTTTGCCCGTCTGCCAAAGCCTTTGGATTTCCTTCAAAAACTTGCCAAGTATCCGTCCAGCAATATCTTTCATCGTGTGTTTCTTCGTTCAAAAGTACATTTGTTTTGAAGTCAAAAACTCGCATTTGCATCGTTCCATGCACTATTACTGACTTTTTGTAAGTGATAATTCTGGCATAAACCTTCTCAAAAATATCAACCTTCGTTGAATCATTTATCTTCTTCGTCCCAACTTTTATTTCTCTGGTAAAATGCTCAATTGTGGTTGTGATATCTCTTTGCGGAGAACGCAAATCCAAGAATGCAAACTTTACCAAATCATTTTGTGGTAAAGTGTCACGTTGAGCCGCTCCTTTTGTATAATATCTTACAAACTGATTAGATGCTTTTGAACGAAAAAACTCATCATCAAATGCTTTCTGTAAATCGAAATAATCATTATCATGGATTCTATACATATCATATACTGGCTCAATTACGACCCGATGAATAGCGTACTGAAATGCTTCCTCAACCTTTTGGTTAGCGTTTTTATAATTAGGAATTAATTGATTTACTCGCTCAAATTGCATCAAAGCATCTTTTGCCGCTAAACGGTTTTCTTTATGTACCAGAGCCATCAAGCCAGCCTGATAACGTTCATCCGCCGCTAATTGACGAGCCATTTCTGCTTCACGAGCGTAGTTTTGTGGTACGCCCACTTCACGCATACTTACGGATGAGTGTGAGATAACATCATAGATTCTGTTCAAGGCTTGATATTCCGATAAAGCCTTCTCCCAACGGAAAGGTTCTTGTGAATTCTCAAACATTCTGATGGCTTGTTTGTGGTCATCAATTGCCAAT
>JAYUIP010000546.1:0-1917 GCA_043765945.1 Arcicella sp. | reverse complement strand
ATCATCGAATCGGGCCTTGATATTCCCAACGCAAATACCATTTTTATCAATCATGCGAATCATTTTGGATTGTCCGATTTACACCAAATGCGGGGTAGGGTAGGGCGTTCTAATAAAAAAGCCTTTTGTTATTTACTTACACCTGCGTTATCATTGCTCACGAGTGATGCCCGCAAGCGTTTAAGTACCTTAGAGGAGTTTTCGGACTTGGGAGATGGTTTTAAAGTTGCCATGAGAGATTTGGACATTAGAGGAGCGGGAAATCTTTTAGGGGCTGAACAAAGTGGTTTTATTAATGATTTGGGGTACGAATTATACCACAAGATTTTAGACGAAGCCGTTCAAGAATTAAAAGAAAATGAATTCCGTGAATTATTTGAAGTAAGTTTGTCCGAAACCGTTGAAAGTCTGAAAATTGACTGCCAAATTGAGACGGATTTACACGTACTTATTCCCGAAAAATATGTTACCAGTATTTCCGAAAGACTGTCGCTTTATACCCAATTAGACGACATGAAAACGGAGGAGGAATTGCATAAATTTGAAGTGATGGTAAAAGATCGTTTTGGGCCATTACCTCCCGAAGTCAAAGACATTATTGAAATCGTGCGAGTGCGATGGATGGCAGAAATGGTTGGAATGGAAAAAATATTGCTCAAAAACAATAATCTGAGATGTTACTTCGTTTCTTCTGAGAACGAAAAGTATTATAAATCAGCGGCTTTTGGCAAGATTCTTGATTATGTAAAGAAGAATTCTCGGAAGTGTTCACTCAAAGAAGCCAAAGGAAAATTGATGTTGATTTTTGAAAAAATTACCTCAATTGAAGAACTGAAAGTTATTTTGAAAGATCTTATTGGGAATGAAAATCTGTAATTGAATGAGTTATCGAAAGTAAAATCTTCAATAATTTTACAATCCAAATTTCACCAATTCAAAATCTTCAGTCATTCCCGCCAGATTTCAAGTTGATTATTGTAAATTGCATTCCCTCTTACGGTTTTGCCGTTTTGACATTAGAATTTAAAATTATTTATATCACGACAATCAAATTATTCGACAGATGAAGTTGTCCCTCAAATCAGTGGCTGTTATTTTAGTTGGACTTGCCTTAGCAAGTTCATCATGTAAATCAAAGAAGCCCAGTAGCGTAAAAATAGGCAAAGGAAGTACTGCAACAGGTATTGCTTACAACAAAAAAGGTGGTTTTCAAGTTGATAAAGCCTTCAAAGGTCAACCAACGGGTCCAAACTTAGTGTTTGTTGAAGGCGGTCGCTTCACAATGGGTGCTTTGGAAGAGGATGTTATCAATTCAAGAGATAACTTAGAAAGAACTGTGTCCGTACAGTCTTTTTATATGGATGAAACCGAAATTGGTAACGTTCACTTTCTTGAATATTTGAATGCAATCCAAAAAGATTCATCACAAGAATTTTATGAGTCTGCCCTTCCAGATACTTTGGTTTGGAAAAATGAACTCGCTTTTAATGATTCTTACGTTGAGCAATATTTGCGTTACCCTGGTTTCCGTATGTACCCAGTAGTGGGTGTATCATGGACTCAGGCTTCTGATTATTGTAACTGGCGTACTGCGGCAGTAAATAATGACCTTGCTTTGAAAAGCCAAAAAAGTAGTAAGAAAGGAAGTTCAAAAGGCTCAAAAACCAAGGGAAAAGCTGAAACGAAAGCGGCTCCTGCCTTCACGGCTGGTCAGCGTTTGCAAATTGAATCTGGCAAGGTTCTTCCTGCTTACCGTCTTCCAACAGAAGCTGAATGGGAATACGCTGCAAAGGCAATGATTGGAACGCAATACGAAGATGAAAATCAGACAAACCAAAGAATTTATCCTTGGGATGGACCAAATATGCGTGCTGCTCGTGGTAAGAAAAAAGGAACGATGTTAGCCAACTTCAAACG
>JAYUIP010000545.1:0-16446 GCA_043765945.1 Arcicella sp. | reverse complement strand
AATCGTCATTTCCTACGTCGTCTGTATGAGCAGAAATCTCTACTTTAATCGTTTGATTTCCTTCCAATAAACCCACCAAGCGGTCTAATTCTTCATTTGAATCTGGTTTTAAATCTGCCTTTCCCGTTTCAAAAGTGATGTCTTGCAGTTGCACAACGGCATCTTTTTTCAGAACTGCCAACGGTACTTTTTTCAAACGGTCTTTGAAAACATCGGCTGTATCGGGTTTGAAACCTCTTGAGAAGAAAGTATAACCCAGAGCATTTGCCGCAAATTTATAGGCTTTTCCAATTTCAACCGTCACCGTAGCAACGTCTTTCTCCACTCTTACTTCCAATAATTGCTTGGTTTCCACATCCATTACTTTCACCTTTGGGTCTTTCAAAGTGGCTTTGGTTTCTTTATCTAACAACTGAAATTGATATGGGATTTTCTTCGGAATTAATTCAATATTTTTCTCAATATTATCCGTTTCTTTGGCGGTGGTCATGTCCATCGAACCTTTGTAGGGAAAGTAGTCATTCAAAGGCGTTGTTGAAAGTTCATACTTACTCCCAACTCTGTAAATCATTGAAAATACTCCATTTGCATCAACAATGGTGCTAATTGCTCGCTCTTTATTATTATTACTTTTCGAGGTAATTTTAGTCGCAATGGGCTGTTTTGTAATGGCATCAATCACTTTTCCATCCACCGTTACTAATTTATATTTTCGGTATTTATCAGGAATTGTAACCGTGTAAATATCGCCCGTAGTGTAGTAATACATCAAGTCGCCAGCGGCAGAAACGGAGGCAAATTGGTCGTCCTCCTCAGTGTTGATATATTCCAAATTTATAGGCGTTGCCCACGAACCATCATCTTCTTGAAAGGACTGGTAAAGGTCAAAACCACCTACGCCATCTTTACGAATTGAACTAAAAATCAACGTACGATTATCCGCCATAATTCGAGGGGATTTCTCGCAGTCACCGTTGATTGGGGCAGGTAATTTCTCAGCAACTCCCCACGTGCCATCTTCTTGTTTTTTGGATAACCATATTGAATAACAAAGGGCTTTATCCTTACGTTTTGAAAAGCTATCACGAATAAAATAAAGGCTTTTGCCATCTGCCGAAACAGACGGAAAACCTTCATAGGCTTTCGTATTGACGGTTTCTCCCAAGGTTTTAGGCTCAGACCAATCAGTGCCATTCCAGGTTGAATAGTAAATATCCATATCGCCTTTTCCACCCTCAAATGAAGCAAAAAAGAACAATGTTTTACCGTCATAACTAATGGAAGGACCGCCAATTAAGTCGTTTTCTTTACCCACTTTATTGATGTTTGTGATGGGTTTTGCGGGTAACCATTTATTTTTTTCGTTTTTGGTGGTGTAGTACAATTCCCACTTGCCCTCCCCTGCCCTATCCGTCTCAAAAATCATCGTTTTATTGTTCGCACTGATGGAAGGGGCATATTCATTGAACTGTGGCGTATTCACGGGCGGTCCCAAGGGGCGACGGATTTGTGCTTGGGTGTATGAGTAAAAAAATAAGATAATTAGTAGTATTTTTTTCATGGTTTTATTGAATAATGATTAAAATTAATTTCCTCTCGAACGAATCCTAAGTCCCATCTGAAAGCCAATCCAAAGTGTCGAATTCAAAGTTGAAGAAATGGTTTTATAGTTAGGGATTTTACTGAATGGCTTTGCTGTCCATGAAGTAGAATTGTATTCGTTAATATCTAAATATTTAATAGATGGTCCAAAAGTGATGGCAGCATTTCGGGCAATTTGCCTTTCAAAACTTATATCTAATTTCCACATTGATGCAACATTTGGGCTTAAATCATCATATTCCACCAAGATATTTGTTGTCAAATCTGTATTTAACATCCAAGAATTTCTTAATTCAAAAGCTCTTCCAATTCCATAGCCAATGCCAAATATTTCTTGTTTTCGAATAAAATTATAATGTAAAGCCAAAATATTATAAAACTTTTTCACACCCGTCTTAAAGCTAAAACTGGCAGTTTGGTTTTCATCTACTGACAGTTCTAAGCGTTTATATCCATTGCCGCTACCCACAAAACTTAAAAAACCAATCGGAACGGTATCGGTTGAATCTACAATATTTATGAAACCAATTTGCTTCCCTCCTTTCACAATTTTATGGGCAAAATTTATAGGAGAAATTTGCCAACCCGCCGATTGCCTGATGATTACATTAAATCCTGACGATAACTGAATGCCACTTTTCAAATATTCTGCAATATTGAAAGTTGAACTTATTTGTCCTCCCACGACACTTCCACCAACAATATTTCCAACGCCAGCCACTTGTAAACCTTGCACATCATTCCGAACACCGTTTAAAATTCCTCCCACCTCTAATTTACGAACACCGCCCGAATATCCCATTAATAAATTTAAAGAATAATCGTTTTTTATACTACCAGAAAGTAACCGATTTGTTCCAAGAAAGGGTAAAAGCGATACTTGAAAATTGCGACTCAAAGAATCATCAACGTTTTGAGCATTAATTCTCTGTGAGCGACTTACCAATATTATCCCAACTTTTTTTTTGAATTCATCCCAACGATTTTCGTATGAAGTTGAATCAATTATGGGAGAAGTTGGAAAGAGATTTTGGTCGTTAAGATCTGGAAATAGAGGAGCGATTGGTTGAGGTATTGGCTTGTTTTCGAGTAATAAATCTTGATTTATGTGAGAATCTTTTTTTTCAATCGAATTATCTTCATAAATGGGAATGTCAAATGGCTTGTAGATTATTGGCGTTAATTCAATATCTTCATAGGTATTCAAAACTGATTTTATAATAAGTATTCGTTTTTCATAATCCGCTTTCGTGATTATTAATTTTATGGGTAAATTACTGATATTCAATTTAATACGATAAAATCCGTATTGGTTACTGATCGCAGACGATAAACTTTTTGGGTCGTAAACGGTTGCTTTACTTAAAGGTTTGTCCGTTTTTGTATCAATAATATAACCACTAAGAAAGATAGTTTTGGAAAATTCTCTTTGATTGTTTTTCTGTAAAATAATGTAATTCCCTCGCACTTTATAAGTAATAATTCCCTTAAAAATAAGATTCAAAACCTCACGAACTGGTTTATTTACGACCGTAATATCTCCCCAATTGTTAACATCAAAAATGGCTGAATTATAGGAAAAAGAGAAGTTGCCTTGCTTGGAAATGTTATCTAAAACCACCGATATTTTCTCGTTATTGAGCCTTAATGTAACTGGGCGTTCAAGAAGGGGAGTTTGTGAATATGATTGAAAGGGCGTAGAAAACACGATAAAATAAAAAATATATTTTAACGGGTAGAATTTCATGTTTAATGGGCTTATTTAAAATTGTTAAGTAGATAAGTTATTAAATTTCTGTGTTAGAAGTTTCTAATTTATTTAGGGTTTTGTGTAATTTAACAACTTAGAAACTTGACAACCTAAAAATTTATTCGCAACCATCACCACTCAAAATTATCACATCTGCCTGATTATCAATCTTTAAGTTAAAGGTTTCTGCAATAACAGCAATGATATTTTCTAATTTTTCGTTCTCAAAAGTTGCCGTTAATTTGCAGTTTTTGATTTTCTCTTGACTGAATTTTATGTTTTTCCCAAACTGTTTTGATAAGTTTTCAGCAACCTCGCCCAAAGACATTTTATTGAAAACGAAAGAATTAATATTTTCTTTTACAATGATTTTAACCTCAGAAATTTCTGATTTAATGATGGTATCAACATTAGCTAAAATCTCTCCTTTTTGTCCCTTCGTCAAAATAACTTGCTTATTATTTTTAGAAAATTGCACTCGTCCCGTTTTCACAAGTACCTGAACCTGAGCATTATAAGCTCTTACATTGAACGATGTTCCCAATACTTTTACATCAGTGCCTTGTGTGTGAATAATAAATGGATGGGTTGCATCGTGATGAACATCGAAGAAGCCTTCGCCCGTTAAATTTATCTCCCGAGTATCGCCCTCAAAGTTTTTCGAATAAGTTATTTCAGAATTTTTACTTAACAAAATTTTTGTTCCATCGGGTAATATTTTTTCGATAGGTTGATTGCCAGATTTGAAAGCTAAAACATCATTTTGGGGGGTAGTAAACTGTTTTGCTGCCACAAACCAAAGTCCAAATAAAACCACTAAAACTGCCGCAATTTTCAAGAAATCATTGAGCCAATTTAATTTTATAACGGGTTTAATTTCTTGATTATCAACAGGTTCTATTTCTTTTTTCTTTGTAATATTTAATTTTGCCCAAGCGACATCAACATCTACTTTCTTTTGATTTTTTGCTCCGTCCCAAATGATTTTTGAATGGTTAAAAGTCTTTTGGTTATCCTTAGACTCCATGATCCACTCACCAATCATGTCCGATTCGTGGGTATTTGTCTCATCAGCAAGGTATTTTGCCAATAAGTCGTCTATGGTTTGTTTGTTGTTCATGCTTTTATTGAGATACTTTTCCAATATTGGAAACCTTACAAATCTCAGTTTTTAGTGGTTCAATATTTACTTTCCCATAATAGAGTTAGGACTACAAATATGTTGTTTTGCAAAAGTCTGAAAGGCTTGAATGTGAATAACTGTATGTGAAACTTACGGAGATTTGGTTATTGGTCTGAAACAACTCTGAAAGAGTTGAATATCCTAACTTCTGGCAATGATATTTAACCCTTTCAGGGTTTAGGATTAACGTCATATTCATCCGTAAGTTTCACATACGGTTATTCACATTTAAGCCCTTTGGGCTTTTTTTTACATCAATGAAACTCTTGACAAATTTGTGTATCCATACCCTGATTTCTACAATAAGTTTAGCACAAATAAAAATATAATTGGCAGATAATCAGATAGTTCCATTCTCATAATCCTCAAAGCCTTTCCAATTTGATTTTCAATTGTTTTGATGGAAAGTCCTAATTTATCGGCAATTTCTTGGTATTTTAATTCTTCAAAACGACTCATTTTAAAGATAATTCTGCACTGTTCGGGAAGTTTTTCGAGGGCATTTGAAATACGATTTTCCAACTCATTTTTATCCATGATCTCCGTTGCCGAATCGAAAGTTTCTTCCAAATAATCCCCTACGGATTGTCTGTAAGTTTCTTGAATTTTAAGGTGTTTCAAGCGGTTCAAGCAAGTATTATGGACGGCACGATACAGATATGATTTCAACGAAACGTTAATTTCAATGCTCTCTCGCTGTTCCCAAAATTTTAGAAAAATGGATTGAACCACCTCTTCTGCATCATCCATATCCTTCAAAATTCCACACGCATAATTGCACAAGGCTTGATAATGTTTTCTGAAGATTGTTTCATAAACACGCTCATTACCCTGTCGGATAGCCAATAAAATCTCTGAATCTGGAATTTGTATCATTAAAAGGAGGTGAAGCAAATTTGCAACGCCACAAAAATACAATTCCAATCGGATATTTCAGCTTTAAGACAATCAATTTTCGATGTACCCCCACTTTTCAATTAACAGTTAACAAGTATTAGTGAACAAGCAAGAATGGAGTTGTAATTGAACGCAAAATTTTGTAGTTTCAGTTATTAATAAAAAATGCCATTTATTTCAATGCACAGTCACTCTTTCCAAACTCGCCCAAACGATTTCGCCCATGGTTTTGCAGGCTAAAAATTTGTCTGATTTGTAATATTTTGCTAACTCCGTTTTGAGTTGATTTGTATTTTCTTCGGAAGAAATATCGTCCTTCGCCATGATTGACATTAATTCATAAATCCGTTGATTTTCAACTTTTAATCGTCCCGAAATCAACGAGCGTTCTTCGGTTCGATATTGCTCAACGGATTCAGGAGTCATGTGTTTCATTCCCATTTCAATTAACGGATTATTTTGCTTAAAATATTGAGGCATATAAACCGTCCGCTTGCCCTCATAAGACTGTTGGTCGAAGTCAATAGCCCTGATTCGGTAATAATCTTCTTCAAAATCTGGGGTGATATCCACCACAAAATTGGACGAGTGCATATCGCCCAAAAGCATCACCAAACAGCGTTCATTGAACTTAATGAACTCTTTTGCCAAACGGATTTGATTTATTTTTGGATTATTCAAGTATGATTTAAAGAATTGATCTCCTGGAATTCCCGCAATATGTTCTTCAACCAAGGTATTTTCAAAAGTCAAGTAACTGATTCGATTTGGCGACAATAAATGTTCCAATTCCATGCCATAAACTCGTGAACAATCGGCTCTTTTCAAGTAGAAATAATCAAAATTATCGTTTACCCGATTGACAATTCTGATGCGAAAAGGTTGCGTATTTCCGTAGGTACATAAATCTACACGGTCAATGGTGAGGTGTTTGATAACTGCCTGATTTCCGTCGGTTTTGAGGTCGGCATATATCTTTTTTAGTCCATCATAAATTTGCTCAATTTCGCTATATGGAAAGAAAACCGTTATCCAAAGGGTATCATTTCCCGTTTTATCATACAGACTTATGGAGCTTTCAAACCGCAGTAAATCAGTGTATTGAATGGGCATAATCGTTTCCCGACCGTATTTTTTGAGGTATTTACGGAGTTGAAGATTGATTTTGAAAGGGATTTTTTTCTTGGAGATTAATGCCATTGAGTCTTATATTATGTTTCTGCAAGTTGATTATTATTCTTAAAAAAGCAAATGTAGGGTAAATAAGAACACAGTTTTGTCTTTATTTCAGTAATTTGTAGTTCCAAATTTTTCAAAAACAATCTATTTTTCTAATTACATGACAATCAAGCATTTACGAACTTATTCTGCCATTATCTTCCTGATTAGTATGGTCAGTTGCATTGACACTTATAACATTGATTTCAATCAAAAAAATAGTGTTTTAGTGGTTCAGGGCTTTCTGACAGATGATTATACGAATCCTGATACTATCAAAATCCAATATTCTAACTTCAATGATGGAAATACGTTCGTTAGTCTGATTTCTTCGGTGAAAGCCTCCATTGTTTCAACTAAATCAGGTAAAGAAGTCAGCCTTGTTGAGCAAAAAACAGGTGGTTTTTTACCGCCAAAAGATTTTAGGATTAACGCTTCCGAAAAGTATTCCCTTCGTTTTACTTTGCCCGATAGACAACAATTTGAATCATCGCCCGAACAAATATATACCACTCCGCCCATTTTAAATGTTTACGATAAATTTATTCTCAATAGTAAGTTATCCGATGATGGCAAAAAATTTATTTCTGCCAACGAAGTTTACTTGGATTTTAAAGATACTCCGAAACAAAAAGATTACTATTTGTGGCGATATACGCACTATGAAAAAATCGTGCATTGTTCCACTTGCTATGCCTCTCAATATGACCCAAAAACGCTTGGATGTACCATAAGACTACCAAATTTTAACCGTACGCCTTATTATGATTATCAGTGTGCGGGAGAATGTTATGCCATCATTAAGAACAATAAAATTAACGTTATGTCTGATGTGGTTTCGGATGGTGAGGTAATTGCAGGACGATTGATAGCCAAAATTCCTTACCATTTTATGTATGGATGCTTGGTTGAAATTCAACAAATGAGTATTTCGCCCCAAAGTTATGCTTTCCATAGAAATCTTGAATTACAGACGCAATCAACGGGCGGACTTACCGACACTCCTGCCGCTGCCATCGTTGGCAATATCAACAATTTAACCAATCCTGCCAGTAAGGTTGTGGGTTTTTTTGGGGTAGCTTCTATTCAGAAAAAACGCTATTGGGTTGATAGAAAAGGGGTGAATGGCGTTTATGATTATATTTTAGGGCATACTCCTTTTGAAGAACCACCCTCAATGGATACATCTCGTCCACCAATGACTTCGTGTGTAAAAAGTGAAAATCGTACACCTTTCAAACCGCAAGGTTGGGAGTAAATCTTTTCAAAATCAAGAATTTAAAAATATATTTTATGTACTTAAAATTACTGATAACTGCCTTATTGATTTGTGCGGTTTCTTCAAAAATATTTTCGCAACAATCTCATGCCGTTATTATTTCTGTAAAAGATTCGAGTGACGATACGCCTTTAAAAGACGTGGTGATTAAAATTGATGCTAAAAGAGCCAATCTTTCTTCCAATGATAATGGAATTCATACCTTTTTCTTGCCTTCTGGCGAGTATGCTCTTACCGTTAGTCATTTTGGATTTAGATCATTTCGAGAACGATTAGTGGTTAAAAATTCCGAAGTAAATCTATCAGTTAGTTTGATAAATATTGCCAAAGAATTAGATGAAATAACCGTAAATAGTCAGGTAATTAATGGCAATGTTGCTCGTCCACTTTTGGGGGTCTCAGCCCTAAGCATCAAAGCTATCAAAAAAATTCCTGCCATGATGGGCGAAACCGATGTTTTGAGAGGTTTGCAGATGCTTCCAGGGGTTACATCCGTGGGAGAAGCCGCCAATGGAGTCAATATTAGAGGAGGCACAACCGACCAAAATCTAATCCTGTTGGACGATACGCCCATTTTTAATCCAACGCACCTTTTTGGATTATTCTCCATTTTTCCTCCCGATGCGGTTTCTGGTTTGGAATTATACAAAGGTGGAATCCCCGCAAAATTTGGCGGTAGAGCTTCGTCAGTGATTGATATTAATTTAATAAATCCATCTTTGGATAAATTCAAATTGACGGGTGGTATCAGTTTAGTTTCCAATCGTTTAACCATTGAACAACCCATTATTAAAGAAAGGTTGGCAATTATGATTTCGGGAAGAGCCTCTTTTAATGATTTCTTTTTCAAATTAGGACCGCCAAAATTGCAAAATATCAAGGCTAATTTCTATGACGTAGCCACCAAATTATTCTATAAAATGAATCCGAAAAACACCTTTACTTTTTCTGGATATTTAAGTAAAGATTTCTTTCAAACCGACTTATTAGGAACCGTTGGTAACGTCAATGCGACCTCCACACAATATGATTATCAAACCACAAATGCGGCTTTAAAGTGGTTTCATGCCTTTAATTCTAAATTAAATTTACAAACCAGTGCCATCTATACTGATTATCAACCCAAGACTTTATTACCCGAGTTAAATTCTGATAATAAGGTTTCGTTGGAATCTGGTATTGTTTATAATCAATTAAAATCAAGTTTGAATTATAACCTTAACGAACAACATAAATTAGAGGGTGGAGTCAGTACGATTTTATACCGAATCAATCCAGGAATTTTGAATCCAGGGAGTTCAAAAAGTGTAAATTATAAATCAGTTCCCGAAGAAAGAAGCACAGAATCGGGGATTTATTTAGAGGATGAATTTACGGTAAATAAGAAATTGAGTCTTTCAGTTGGTTTAAGATATTCATTTTATAATGCTTTGGGCGGAACGGTCAGAAATTATAACCCCGAATTTTCTAAATCAGACATGAGTGTAACGGATTCAACGGTCTATAAATCAAACGAAACCTCCGCATCTTATGGCGGTTTTGAACCTCGAATTGCCTTGAAATATTCCCTTTCAGAGTTGAGTTCAATTAAGTTTGGATACAGTTTGATGCGTCAATATTTACAGGTGGTTTCCAACACAACCACGCCCCTACCGACCTCTCGATGGGCAACCAGTAATGCCTACATAAAACCCCAAATAAGTGAATTATTTTCGGGGGGAATTTTCAGAAATTCAAGAAATAATATCTACGAATTTTCATTGGAAGGATATTACAGAAGTACTGAAAACGTCTTAGATTTCAAACCAGGGGCAGATTTTTTGTTTCAGCCGTATATTGAAACCCAGACATTACAAGGAAAAGGAAAAGCGTATGGCATGGAAATGATGGTGAGTAAAAAGAAAGGAGAAGTTACGGGTTGGGTGAATTATACGTATTCAAGAGCCTTAAATCAAATTAATTTGAGCAATAGATTTGATGAGCAAATTAACGGTGGAAAGTGGTATAATACAAATTATGACCGCCCGCACAGTTTCAATGCAACCGTCAGTATTTCGCAAGGAGGTCACCACGAATTTGGTTTTACTTTTGTCTATAATACGGGCAGACCCTTCACGGTTCCAGAGGGTTTTGTGGAATACAATAATGTCAAATATCCTTATTACGTAGAAAGAAATAATGATAGAATTAAGGACTATCATCGCTTGGATTTTTCGTGGACTATTCGCAATCCGAGTATGCAAAAGAAGCGTTGGGAAGGCTCTTGGACGTTTGCGGTCTATAATTTATACGGAAGAGCCAACGCTTATTCCGTTTATTTCAGGTCAGATAAAGGACTAAATGCTTATCAATTAACGATTTTTGGTTCACCGATTCCATCATTGACTTACAATTTTAAATTTATGTAGATAGACTTGCAAAAGAATAGATTTTAAAAGAAAATCTATTCTTTGCAAAAAATAATTTTTACTTTTACGTAGTTTTAAAGCAAATCATTAACATCTAACAAAAATCGTTATGGCAAAAGGAACTGGAATGCAGAAGGCTGTAAAAAAAGAGCCTCTGAAAACTGCGAAAGAAAAAAAGGAAGAAAAAAGAGAAAAAAAATCTAAAAGAGATTAAATCAAGAACACCATATTCTGGTGTTCTTTTTTATTTGTAAACCGCCCACTTTCATTCATGGCATGACTCAAAATTTTCTGATATTATCAAATTTTTAGGTTTAGTCATGCCATGAATAAACATCAATAAGCTCATGGCAGTAAAAAGAATAAATATAAATGACTTTCTGGAATTGGCAAAAACACATTTGGTTATAGATGTGCGAAGTCCCAGTGAATACGCTTACGCTCATATTCCCAACGCCCATAGTATGCCACTTTTCACGGACGAAGAACGTAAAGTTGTGGGAACGGCATACAAACAATTAAGTCGTGAGAATGCTATCAAATTTGGCTTAGATTACTTTGGGACTAAGATGCGAATGATGGTTGAAGAAGTAGAAAAATTATCGAAAGTATCTGATAATGAACCACATACATCCAAAATTGTTCTTGTGCATTGTTGGCGGGGTGGTATGCGAAGTGGAGCAATTTCTTGGTTGTTAGATTTATATGGTTTTCAAATTTTTACGCTCGAAGGCGGTTATAAAGGCTATCGAAATTATATGCTACAACAATTTGAAAGACCCTTTAATTTCAAGATTATTGGCGGTTTTACGGGTTCTGGAAAAACGCCTTTGTTGTATGGTTTACTAAAAAATAAGCAAGTAATTATTGACTTAGAAGGACTTGCCAATCACAAAGGTTCGGCTTTGGGAGGCATTGGGCAAGAGCCACAACCTTCTCAGGAAATGTTTGAAAATTTGTTAGGAACAGAGTTGGCAAAATACGATGAAACAACCCCAATTTTCTTGGAAGATGAAAGTCAGCGGATTGGAAATATGCAAATCCCGATGGCGATGTGGCACAATATGCGGAAAAGTTTGGTTTATTTCATAGATATTCCTTTTGAAGAACGGTTGGATTATTTAACAAAAGAATATGGCAAACAAAACAAAACCGATTTAGTAAATGCCATCATGCGAATTCAGAAGCGTTTAGGCGGGTTGGAAACTAAAAATGCGATTAATTATTTGCTTGAAAATGATTTTAAAGAGAGTTTCAGAATTCTGTTGAAATACTACGATAAATGGTACGAAAAGGGACTTTATAACCGAGAAAAACCAGAAGAATTAATTAATAAAATCGAAAGTCGAGTAGTTGATAATGAGACTAATACAAATATTTTAATGAACTATATTTTAGTAGAATCGAACGAATAATATTCTATCACTCACTCATTCTATCATTGAACATAAATGGAACAAGTAAAATTAACACAATATTCACACGGGGCGGGTTGTGGGTGTAAGATTTCACCGCAAGTTTTAGACATAATTTTGAAGGGCAATATTGCCATGCCCGATAACGATAAATTGATTGTTGGAAACCACAGTAAAGATGATGCGGCGGTATTGGATATGGGTAACGGAACGGCGTTGATTTCGACCACCGATTTCTTCATGCCCATCGTGGACGACCCCTTTAATTTTGGTCGAATTGCCTCCGCCAATGCCATCAGTGATGTTTATGCGATGGGCGGTAAGCCCGTTTTGGCGATTGCAATCTTGGGTTGGCCCATCAATAAATTGTCTCCCGAAATGGCTCAACAAGTCATTGATGGCAGTCGAAGTATCTGCAAAGAAGCGGGAATTTCTTTGGCTGGCGGACACAGCATTGACTCGCCCGAACCTATTTTTGGCTTGGCAGTAAATGGCATCGTTCCCATCAAAAACATCAAGCAAAACAACAAAGCCCAAGAAGGTGACGTACTGTTTTTGACAAAACCCTTGGGCGTAGGAATCTTGACGACCGCCGAGAAAAAAGATATTCTGAGAGATGAACACAAAGATTTGGCGGCTAACCAAATGATGCAATTGAACAAAGTGGGCGAAGAATTAGGCAAATTAAGCTCAGTAAATGCCATGACGGATGTAACGGGTTTTGGATTATTGGGACACCTTACTGAAATGGCAGAAGGCAGCGGATTGAGTGCTATCATAGATTTCAAGCATATTCCATTAATCACAGAATCCATTTTTGAATACATCGAAAAAGGCTCCGTACCAGGCGGAACGAATAGAAATAGAGATAGTTACGGGCATAAAATCGGGAATATGTCCGAAGAAAAATGGGCAATTTTAGCCGACCCCCAAACTTCGGGCGGATTGTTGATTGCAGTCAACAAAGACAAAGTTCAAGAGGTAATTGATGTACTGACAACCAATGGATTAGATAATTTCATAACACCGATTGGACATTTGAAAAGTGTGGGGCAAAAAGTGGTTGAGGTAATTTAACGGAATCCTAAAAACAAATAATTCACGAAACTGTGTACTATTGATGAAGATTGATTAAGTATTAGGAATAATTTATTTGATATTGTGCAGGGGCGTATCGTATACGCCCGAATTGTCAAAATAAGAGCGTATACAATACGCCCCTACTACGATTTGTAACGTTTATATTATCAATTGATTTGTTCTTGATACTTATCAACTTATTATGAATCATTAAATTTATACTGATTTTAAAAAGATAGTGCGTGTGTGAGTCTGGACGAAGATTGTCCTTCAAAAGGACAACTTCCGTAAAGCAAATCTTTAAAATTGGTATCAGATCAAACAAACTTTAAAAATTTTACTATGAAAATAACACAACTCTTTAAAGACTTTTCGGACAGTGAAAAATCTGGCGGTATCACCTTGATTGTCTGTACTGTTGTTTCAGTTGTTTTAGCAAATACTGCCTTTGGAGATAGTTACACGCATTTTTGGCATTCTAATTTGGGAGGACAGAGTGTCGAATATTGGATTAATGATGGCTTAATGACCATCTTTTTCTTACTCATCGGGCTTGAATTAGAACGAGAAATTTACATCGGAGAACTTTCAAAAATTAAGGATGCTTTGTTGCCTATTTTTGGTGCTTTGGGTGGAATGATGATTCCTGCGGGGATATATTTATGGCTCAATTTTGGTACTTCTACGCAATCAGGGGCAGGAATTCCGATGGCAACAGACATTGCTTTTGCCCTCGGAATTTTGTCGTTATTGGGAAACAAAGTCCCAGCTTCACTCAAAGTTTTCCTTACAGCTTTGGCAGTTATTGATGATTTAGGAGCAATAATGGTGATTGCGATTTTCTATACCAAAGCAATTATCTGGACAAATTTGTTCATTGCAATGGGTATTTTTATTTCTTTAATTATACTTAACCGCCTGAAATTCAGAAATTTGATTACTTATTTGATGGGTGGATTTGCCATGTGGTACTTTATGCTCCATTCGGGCGTTCATGCCACCATCACGGGTGTACTTTTAGCATTTGTGATTCCTTTTGGCAATGGCAACGAGAAATCAACGTCATATATTTTACAGCACTTTTTGCATAAACCCGTAGCGTTTCTCATTCTTCCTCTATTTGCCTTAGCCAATACCGCCATTATGATTAATACTGATTTGGGCGAAATCATCTCTCAGAAATTTAGTTTAGGAATTTCTTTGGGATTGATTATTGGAAAGCCAATTGGCATCTATTTACTTAGCTTTTTAGCGGTCAAATTTGGGATTTGTAAACTCCCAGACGACTTAAATTGGAAATCAATTATTGGCGTTGGATTCTTGGGTGGCATCGGATTCACCATGTCCATTTTTATTACTTTATTGGCTTTTGATGATTTTGACCTACAAAATGGTTCAAAAATTACTATTCTGATTGCTTCTGTAATCGCTGCAATCATTGGATTTGTATCCCTTCATTTCGCCTTAAAAAAGTCGATTGCTAATTCATAGAATTCGTGAATTTAATCTTGTCCTAAAACTAAACCATCAGTTTTAGGAATAATAATTTAATTTTGTAGCTAATTGTTATTTCGTGGTGTTCCTCCAACGAAAATCTTAGATAGTTTTATAGATGAACTTCAAAGCACAAAATTAGATTTTGCGTTATTTTAAACCCTTTTTTTATGAATTTTACCCGTTTTTCTTATCTTTTTCTTTCTATAATTGTTATAATTAGCTTTGGGTTAAGGATATATAATTTAGACAAACGTGGAATTTTTTATGATGAAAAAGCTACAATACTCATAAGTCAGGGAATGGCAATGGAGGGAAATTCTCAGAAAAATTGTTTCCATACACCAGGTAAAAGAACTTTCACACCGAGAGAATTTTGGGAACCCAAAACCATTGAGAATTTTTATGACAGTATTCGTAGAAGTGACATTGGCAACAGTCCTTTCTATTATCTGATCTTGCATAATTGGATAAACGCTTTCGGAATATCTGATTTTTCGATTCGTTTTTTATCCGTAATTTTTAGTTGTTCCATCATAATTCTTCTTTTCTTTTTTATCAAAGAACACTTTCAAAACGTTAGATTAGCCCTTTTAGCTTGTTTTTTAATGGCGATTGAACCTTTTTTTATTGCCATTAGTCAGCAAGCCCGTAATTATTCAATGAGCTTTTTCTTGACACTTCTTGCCACTCATATCTTTTTGAAAATCATAAAAAATGAAGAAAGTGAAGTAAAATCTTTAAAATTATACTGGATTTATGGCATTCTTTCCGCCCTTTGTCTTTTATCACACTTCTTGACGGCAGTGGTCTTTTTGGTTCACGGACTATACGTTTTGCTCTTTGTCAGAAAGTCCCGACCGTGGTTTCTCTTACCCACTTTTTTGATGATTGGTGCTTTTGCCTTTGGCTATTGGATACTTTTTGGAGGAGGAAATTACACTTTCAAAACACTTGATTATCAGGCAAAATTATATTACGAAGAAGCTCGTTTAGTCCCAAACCCGCACGCTGGTTATATTGACCCTGCCACGATTCCAAATGTCATAAAAAAGGCAGTACCAATCTTCACTGATTTGTTTATCATTAGTAATAACGTTTTAGGAGATACGGTAGGCAAAAAGAATATTTTAATCGCAATTCTCGTGGCAATATTCTCTATTTTTTCTTTATCAAAATATCAAAAAACAAAACAAAATCTTTGGATGTGGCTCATTTTGGGCATGAATGCGTTAGGATTTATCTTTTATTCAACGGCAAAATGGCAATATTTAGAAGTGGTAAATTGTGGTCTTTTGTTATACCTTTTTATGCAATATTGGCGAAATACAAAAGAGAAAATGGAGAAAAGACAACTCTGGTTTTTATTGTCCTTGACCTTTATTCCAACCTTATTTTTAATAGTAATGACTTTCAAAAGTGGGCATACTTTTGGCTTAACACAACGATATTCAGGCTTTTCTTTTCCCTATTCAATCATCTTCGTAAGCATTGCTTTACTGAATGCTAATTTTAAAATAAAACCTTTAAATTACGTTATCTGGGCGGTTTTTAGTGTACAATTATTCTTTATCGGCTTGACCGTCAGAACGGTTTTAAATGACGAATCGCTGAAATATAATTATCGTGGTGTAGCTCGGGCAGAAAACCCATATCCAAAAATTGCCGCTGAATTGGTGAAGCAATATCAAACAGGTGACACCATTGCTTATCCTTCATATACCAAAGAAATTTATAAGGAAGATAGATACGTAAAAAACATAAAACGCTCGGTTTTGGATGCACAATACGTCAATTTATACCTTCCGAAAGATGCAAATTATATACAAACAGTTGATGCCAAGGAACTTAATAAAGTGATTCTAAGAAAAAGTGACGGTAGGAAAATAGTAGTTTTCGATTTGAAAGGGGATACATTTAGGTATTGAGCGTAATTATTGATAATATTTTTGTTGATTAAATTGTCATGTAAACGACATATTTGATTAAAAACTAAGCCTAATTTTGGGTAATTTCAAACCATTTACAATAATCTTTATCGTGAAAAAATCACCATTGTTCTTTTTAATTATTTTATCACTTGGAGCAAAGGCTCAGGTAGGCACATCATTTGAATTAGG
>JAYUIP010000544.1:0-1919 GCA_043765945.1 Arcicella sp. | reverse complement strand
AAGATATACAAAAAGTTTATGAAAACATCGCCTCCTGCCACCTAAAATCGAATGGATATGAAATTAGAACAGGAGCTTGGGGAGATAAAGAAGTAGATTTTATGGCTTAAAAAAATGGTGAAATTTCGTATTTTCAAGTAACTTATCTTTTAATTAAACAATCTACTTTTGATAGAGAATTTGGAAATTTACTTTTGATAAAAGATAATTTTCCTAAATACGTAATTAGTCAAGACGTTTTGCCCTCACCAAATACTTATAAAGGTATTGTCCATCTTTCACTAAGACAGTTTTGTTTGAGTTTCAATAACTTACATAGGAATTATTAAACTCTTCCGTAAAACGGTTTACTAAAATTTCAGACTAAAAATGAAAGACCATTTTGAAATTATAACAAAACATACCACAGCATTATCTATGTCATTTCGGATATGAGTGTAGGAAAAGTATTTGCTTCCAAATGGGTTTAGACCGATATGGACGGTAAGGAAATTGCTCCACCATTTCCCGACAGAAATAGCATTGATGAACAGGTTGAAGTTATGAAATATGCTAATCAAATTAATGATTTAGTGGTCAAATTCATCGAAAAAAATCAATATCAAGACAATGAAATGTTGGTAATGGAACGGCTGTATCCTGTTTCGGCTGAATTTTTATCAAAAACCGAAAAAGAACAATTATTGATTGATTTTGAAGTAAAGCTAAAACAACTGTACTCAAAAGGTTTCGTTCATGGAGATTTGATTCGTCCACGAATTCTACCTCCCGATTGTTTTGAAAATATAGTATTAACGAAAGATGGATTCAGACTTATTGATGTTGATTTTTCGATGGTATTAAATCGTACAAATGTCAAGGCTCTCGTATACAAACAGATAGATGAAGAAAAGGAGTTTAAGTTGTTTAAGGAGTATTTTTTAGAAGTAAACAGGTGATTATCAGAATTTTAGAATTCTAAAATTAATATTGTAAAGGTCAAAATAATTTTGAATCAAGAAATGTAATTAGACAAAAATGGTTATATTTGGTAGATTAATTCAACAAAAAATACTTTAATCATGGCAAAATATAATTTAAAAATAAACGGAAAAATCAGAAAGGTAGACATTGACCCATCTACGCCCATGCTCTGGGTCTTGCGTGACCATTTGGATTTGCAAGGAACTAAATTTGGTTGCGGCATTGCTCAATGTGGTGCTTGCACGGTTCATTTGGATGGAACAGCCGTTCGCTCATGTTCTTTGCCAGTTTCAGCTATCGGCAAAGGAGCGATCACGACCATTGAAGGTTTGTCTGAAAATGGTACTCATCCCGTTCAAAAAGCGTGGCTTGAACATGACGTTTCCCAATGTGGTTATTGCCAATCGGGACAAATTATGAGTGCCGTTGCCTTGTTGAAAGATAATCCAAAGCCAACCGATGAAGATATTGAAGATGGCATGAGTGGAAATATATGTCGTTGTGGAACGTATTTACGAATTAAGGAGGCAATTAGAACGGCTTCTCAATCATCCAACTCAAAATAGAAAAAGACAATGAAAAATATAAAATCACAAAGTAGAAGAGATTTTTTAAGGTCTTCAGCTCTTGCAGGTGGAGGATTGATGCTTAGTTTCAGTTGGTTTTCTAATGCAAAAGCCACTGATAAAATGGCAACATTGAACCTGCCAGAACAATGGTCTGAGCTCAACGGATATATCAAGATTACGCCCGATAACGTCATAAAAATCTTCTGTCCAAATCCTGAATTTGGACAAAATGTGATGACTTCCTTACCCATGATGGTAGCCGAAGAATTGGATGCAGATTGGAAGAATGTAGTCGTTGAAATGGGAGTACACGATAACGTGAAATTAGGTCCACAATTCACTGGTGGCAGCAATTCCGTAAAAATGTACTGGAAACCTTTGAGAAAC
>JAYUIP010000543.1:0-1919 GCA_043765945.1 Arcicella sp. | reverse complement strand
AACTTCTTCCTGATTCTATTGCCAACCAAATTGCGGCTGGCGAAGTGGTTCAGCGTCCTGCCTCGGTGGTGAAGGAGTTGTTAGAAAATTCGATTGATGCAGGGGCAACAACCATTCAATTAATTGTCCGTGAGGCTGGGAAAACGCTAATTCAAGTGATTGACGATGGTTTGGGTATGTCTGAAACCGATGCAAGAATGTGTTTTGAACGTCATGCCACCTCAAAAATCCGTACTTCCGAAGACCTGTTTAAAATCAGAACGATGGGTTTTAGAGGGGAAGCAATGGCATCTATTGCCGCCGTTGCCCAAGTGGAAATGCGAACTCGTAGAGAAACCGATGAATTAGGTATTTTGATAAAAATAGAAGCCTCAGAAGTCAAAACTCAAGAGGCGGTTGCAACCGAAAAAGGCACGAGTATTCAAGTAAAAAATCTGTTTTATAACGTTCCCGCCAGGCGTAACTTCTTGAAATCCAATCCCGTAGAGATGCGTCATATTTTGGATGAATTTCAACGAGTGGCTTTGTCAAATTCAGAAATTTCGTTTACACTTCACCACAACGATTCGGAAGTTTATAACCTGCCCGCAGGGAAATTGAGCCGTAGAATTGTGGATTTATTTGGTAAAAACTATCGAGAACAATTAGCCCCTTGCGAAGAAGAAACTTCCTTCGTGAGTGTGCATGGGTACGTTGGAAAGCCAGAATTTTCTAAAAAAACCCGTGGAGAACAATTCTTTTTTGCCAACAATCGCTACATCAAAAATGGCTATTTGAATCATGCCGTGATGTCATCTTTCGAGGGATTAATTCCCGAAGGAACACATCCATTTTACGTGCTTTTCATTGAAATTGACCCCATTCACATTGATATAAACGTCCATCCAACCAAAACTGAAATCAAGTTTGATGATGAACGAACCGTTTATGCCATTGTGCAAGCTGCCGTCAGAAAAGCAATGTCGCAACATAATCTTACGCCTTCACTGGATTTTGAGACGGACGTAAATTATACTCAAAAAATCTTCAATTTTGGAAATTCGCCCTTTCAAACGCAAAAAGAAAGTGCCGATGCCTTCAATAGTGGGGGAGGAGCAAATTCGTATCCACGCCCAGAAGTACCCGCCCGTGAACGTACAAATTTAACTAATTGGAATAAACTATACGAAGGATTAGACCGTGATACAAGTGCTTTTGAGCGAATAGAAAATCGTCAAGAATCCTTGACATTTAATCGAAAAGATACTGAAAATGCACTATTTACAGTAAAAAGTAAAGCAAATGATTTTTTGCAAAACCGTCCACAAAGAGTTAATCAAGATTCGGAAGCAACCACGTTCCAAATTCATAATCAGTACATTATCTCGCAAGTAAAATCGGGAATGTTATTGATTGACCAACGGGCGGCTTATGAACGAATCTTGTACGAAAAATTCTCGCAACATCTACAAAAACATAATGGAGCATCACAACAATTACTTTTCCCAACCACGGTTCAACTAACCTCCGCAGATTTTCATTTGGTGGTTGAAATCCAAGAAGAAATCCGCAATTTGGGCTTTGTGTTAAGTGTTACGGGACACGATACCTTCGTAGTAAATGGCATTCCCGCCGATTCGCCCGAAGAAAATGAACAGGCAATGATTGAAGGGATTTTAGAACAATTTAAGCAAAACGAAGCCAATTTGCATTTGGATAAATCCGAAAACGTGGCTCGTTCCATGGCAAAGCGTTCGGCAGGTCGTTTTGGGAATCATAGTCTCACGGTTTTGGAGATGAATATGTTGGTGGAGCAACTCTTTGCTTCTTCAATCCCAAGCTATACCCCAAGCGGAGAATCAACAATGAAAATTGTGTCTTTGGAAGAAATGGCGGGGTTGTTTTTGCGGTAGGAATTGGTTATTTTTGATTAAAAATAA
>JAYUIP010000542.1:0-1919 GCA_043765945.1 Arcicella sp. | reverse complement strand
TAAATTCATTAGATTTGTAAAAACATACCATAAATGCAACCAACCACACTCCCAAAATATCAAATCATTTTTTTACACCTTGCCTTTTGGGCATTTGTGTTGGCTTTGCCGTTTCTTTTAGCACCCACACCAATGCCCCCAGGAGTGCCAAAGGTGCAACTAAATCAAGTGTTTACGGTTACGCAGTTTTTTGCTTTCTTCGGTCTTATTAATATTCCTTTTTTTTACCTCAACAGTGAAATATTAATTCCTAAAATTTTTCAGAAAAAAGGAATTTGGGCTTATTTATTAGCCGCAGTGGGACTGATAGTATTGGTATTTTTATTCAATTCATCTATCACTTATCTTTTCTTTAAAAATCAATACGTTCCTCGCACTGGACCCACGTTTCAATTATTATTTTTCTTGGCAATTAGTACCGCTTACCGCCTTATTTCGGATAATTTGAAGAGTGAACAAGTAAAAAAGGAGCAAGAAACGGAAAAATTGAAATCAGAATTATCCTTTTTGCGTTCACAGATTAGCCCTCATTTTATTTTTAATGTGTTAAATAGTATTGTGTCATTATCAAGAAGAAAACCCGAACGAGTGGAGCCTGTGGTAGTGAAACTTTCGGATTTGATGCGTTATATGTTGTATGAATCAGATGATGCAAAGGTGACTATTGAACGTGAGTCTCAATATTTAAGGGCTTATATTGAATTGCAACAATTACGTTTTGGCGACGATATCCAAATTAATTTTCACGACAATCATTTGGATGAATCGCAATCAATTGAGCCAATGTTGTTGATTCCTTTCGTGGAAAATGCCTTCAAACATGGCGTTGGAATGATTCATAACCCAACCATTGATATTGATTTACATACTGAAAATAATCAGCTATCTTTTGAGGTAAAGAATAAAATAAACCGTCAATTCAAGGAAGTGAAAGATGGGGCATCTGGCATTGGGTTAGCGAATGTGAAACGAAGATTAGAATTGTTATATCCCGATAATCACCAACTTACGATTAATGATGAAAAAGATTTCTATTTGATTAAATTGGTGATAGGGTAATATTGATAAAATAAATTCATTAATTATTCAATAATGTGTAATTTTATCTAAATGGACAAACCATTTTATGATTTTCAAATTTTAGAAGAGAAACTACGCTTTGATTTTGTGAGTGAAGGTGAAAAAACAATTAGGAAGGTTATTTTCTATAAAGCTATTCCTGAAACATCATTTTTTCAATTAGCATTAGTTGATATTATGAATGATGGGTCTTTTAGCGATTCCGTGAGAAGCAATAATGGAGATAGAAATAAAGTTTTAGCAACAGTCATTCAAACTTTTCGTTTCTTTTTCGAACAATATCCAACAGCAACCATTATTTTTTTAGGAAGTGATGAAATTAGGACTCGTACGTATGAAAGAATCATCTTAGGTGAGTTGGAAAAAGGATTTGATAAATTTGCTTTTTTAGGTTTTAACGGTAAATATTTTGAGCCATTTACCAAAAATAAAAACTATGAAGCCTTCGGAATAACATTAAACAATTTCGATATAAAATAACCAAAATATGGTAAAGAAATTAAAAGGATACGCAACTTTGGAAGAAGCTACCAAAGAAAAATTTGATAAAATAACTAATATATTATCAAATGCTGATTTGTCTATATTTGAAGAAATCAACAAATCAAGAAAGGGAAATAAAAGTATTCAAAATTCTTAATAATTTCCTTTAAAATGCTCAACTGTATAGCCGTCGATGACGAAAATCTTGCCCTTGATTTGATTGAGGACAATATCCAAAAAGTATCATTCTTGAACCTTGTAAAGCGGTGCAAAAATCCTTTTGAGGCAATGGAAGTGCTTCAAAATCAGGAAATTGACTTAATCTTCTTGGATATTCAAATGCCTGGAATTACGGG
>JAYUIP010000541.1:0-5579 GCA_043765945.1 Arcicella sp. | reverse complement strand
CAATTCTGGCAGCAAAAAATAGTATCGAAAATGAACAAGGCAACTTGGATATTTTGATAAATAATGCAGGAATAAGTGGAGCATTCCCACAAAATACATCCAGCTCATCGGTCAAAGATTTTCAGGAAGTATTTGACACTAATTTTTTTGGGACCATCAGAGTCACCCAAACCTTTATGGAATTACTCAAAAAATCGGAAAGTCCAAGAATTAGTAACATCACCTCGGGACTTGGTTCTTTAAGTTTACAAGACGACCCAAATTGGCAATACTATTCAATCAAATCAGCCATCTACGGACCTTCAAAGACTGCCTTAAATGCCTATACCGTTGTTTTGGCTTATGAAATGAAAGATTCAAATTTCAAAGTAAATGTGATTGACCCTGGTTACACAGCAACAGATTTTAACCATCACAGTGGACCAGGAACCGTGGAAAGTGCGGCAGCTTTTATTATCAAACATACAGTTACAGACGATATGGCACCGACAGGAAAATTTTTCAGTAACGATATTAAGGATGGTACTGAAATAAGTCCTTGGTAAAAACAGCTCAATTTAAGTATTCAATTTTATCAAATAAGAACTGAATATAAATGCACAAACGCTTGACTATCTTTTTGATAGTCAAGCGTTTGTGCATTTAATACTCGTTGAAAATTAATTACACTTTATTTTAACTACGGTAATAGGCGTTTTGGCTATACCCCGATTTTTATGGCAATCTACCTTTATTTCAATAATTAGAAACAGAACAATAACCTCATTTTGAACACAAACAGCCTTATTTTGGATACAACTGAATTTAATGAACTTGCGACCTTTGTACTTCACAAATAAATAAAAAAATGAAGTATAAAATTTTGGGTAATACAGGTTTGAAAGTTTCAACGCTCTGTTTAGGAACAATGAATTATGGCGGGAAAGGTTTTTTTGGCTATATGGGTAATCTAAACCAACATGAAGTAGATGAACAAATCAGAACTGTAACCGAGGCGGGCGTTAATTTTATTGACACCGCAAACATTTATTCCGAAGGGCTTTCGGAAGTGATGATTGGTCAGGCAATTAAAAACCTTGGTATCAACCGAGACGATTTGGTTTTGGCAACAAAGGTTAGGGGTTCAATGGGTAAGAGTGAAAATGATAAAGGACTTTCAAAAAAACATATCATTCAACAAGTTGAAGCCAGTTTAAAGAGACTTAGGACGGATCATATTGACCTTTATCAAATTCACACGGCAGACCCACTAACGCCAATCGAAGAAACCATCAGAACCTTGGATGATTTAGTACGAAGTGGGAAAATTAGGTATTTTGGGGCAAGTAATATTTCGGCTTGGCAACTGATGAAAGGGTTGGCTTATTCACAATACAATCATTTGGATAGATTTGCTTCTTTGCAAGCCAATTATTCATTGGATGTTCGAGATGCAGAACGTGAGATTGTTCCCTTATTGCAAGATCAAAAAGTAGGAATGATGATTTGGAGTCCATTGAGTGGTGGTTTGCTTACTGGAAAATATAAAAGAGACGGACAAAAATCAGAAGGGCGTTTAAATAAATTTCCTTTTCCACCTTTTCACGAAGAAAGAGCTTATGACGTTTTAGACGTTCTTACGCCAATGGCAGAACAAAAAGGAGTCTCAATTTCTCAATTAGCACTTGCTTGGTTATTGCATCAGCCAGTGGTGAGTAGTATTATTATCGGTGCAACTAAACCACACCAACTGCAAGACAACTTAAAAGCGGTTGAGGTTATTTTTACAGAAACTGAATTAAATCAGTTGAACGAAGTCAGTAAATTACCCATTGAATATCCAGCCAATGTTTTAGAAGTAATGACAATGGATAGAAGTGATGGTCCTGATTTTTTGAACAAATAATTTGAATCTTCCGAAAGTGAACTTCTTAAAAAAGGTTCGCTTTCGGTCTTTTGTACAACAAAATGGAAACTAATCTTCTTACCAAATTTTTAATAATACGTGGAGTACATTCATTGGTGATTGTGAGGTAAATTTTAATAAAATGAAAAAAGAAAATATAGTCATAAAAGTAATAAATTCAGTTTCTGAACTGCATCGACTTTTGTCATTGCCTAAGCCATTACATCCGCTAATTACGCTGATTAATCATAATGAAATTGTACCAAATGCCAATCAAAATGAACGATTGGTTTTAAATTTCTTCAATATTTCTATTAAACGCAGTTTTCAAGGGCAAATGAAATATGGTAAAAACTATTATGACTTTGACGAAGGGACGATGTCGTTTGTTTCCCCCAATCAAGTTATTGCCATCGACCAAGACGAAGATAGAAATAAAGACGGTTGGTCATTAATGTTTCACCCCGATTTGATACGAAATTATGCCTTGGGGAATTCTATTAAAAATTATGGATTTTTTGCTTATGAAGTAAACGAAGCATTGCATCTTTCAGAAAAAGAAGAGAAAATAATCGAGAATTTAATTAGGAATATTGAGCAAGAATATCAATCAAATACCGACGTTTACAGTCAAGCTGTTATCGTTTCAAATCTTGAATTACTGTTAAATTATTGCAACTGATTTTATAACCGACAATTCGTTACCAGAAAAATGGCGAATCATGATTTACTGACAAAATTTGAAAACATTTTGACAAAGTATTTCAACGATAATATTGAAACAAGTTTGCCAACCGTAAACAGTTTAGCACAAGAATTGAACTTATCGCCCAGTTATTTAAGTGATATGCTGCGAACGATTACAGGACAAAATACTCAGCAACACATTCATAATCAACTAATTGAGAAAGCGAAAGGCTTTTTGTCAACCACAAATTTATCTGTGAGCGAGATTGCTTACAAATTAGGTTTTGAGTATCCGCAATCGTTCAGTAAACTTTTTAAGAGTAAAACTAATCTTTCACCTTTGGAGTTTAGGCACAGCTACAACTAAAAAAATACAAATGCGTATTATTGTTCTTACGCTATTTAGATTTGTATTGCCTACGTTTAAATAACTTATCAGATATTTACAGATTAATACCTGATTAATTTTTCAATTTGTGAAGCAATCCCTTATAAAATAAACCACGGTTTATTTTATAAGAGAATAGACTCTCAAGTAGAAAATCATTAGGATACTGTTCTTAAAAAATTGTTATAGTCTAAATAAAGGTGCAAAGTCATTTCAGTCGCATACGCCAAGAAGAAAAGGCGAAGAAATAACTAAAAACAGCTTTTATAAGTGGTCATGTAAACATGGTTTTGGAAGTTTGGTTAGACTACGAAACGACCTTTTATTAACCATAAAAAGCAAGCCTTTTGAGCTTGCTTTTAAATATAAAAATCTGGCAAATTTTGCGTTTTAGTTAGAAGAATCCTTGATTTTTTGGATAGTATCTTGCACTTTTTTGATAGGAATTTTGAAGGCTTTTGCTATAGTATTAGCATTTAAACCTTCTTCCAACAAGCCTTTAATGTAATTAAAAGTTGTTATTTCTATGGTTTCTTCTCTGATTTCATCTGCAATCGTCATGGCGATATTGTTTACATTGTTTGAAAGTTGTGTAAAGATAGGAGATAATTTATTTCTTGTCAAGCTAATATCTTTTTGAATATACCGTAGTGAAGTTCTGATAAAATCATCCTGAGCGGCATCATCCAAAGCATTTAGTCTTTTGACCAAGAACGGCTCTAATTTCATAAAATTGTCCGCAGAGTCTCGACAGTGCTTCATTAGCATAGCAGTTAAACTGAACAAATCATTCTTAAAATTTTCAATTTGGTGGTCTTGTACCCCACTCAAATCAAACAAAAGATAATCGAATTGAGGGATAAAAGAGTGTAAACTTTGGTGTGGATTACCAAAATAAGCGAGCATAGAACTTTTTTCCCATTTGGTTTCTCCATTGTAAATTACGATTGAAAGAATGACAGAGAGGTCTTTTCTCTGTTTTTGTTCTTCATGCCAAACATTGGTCATGTACCGCATCAATTGTAAATGGGGGTACTTCTCAGGATTAGATTTATGTTCAAACAAAACTGACACCAAGGCATCTTGTCCAGCGTACTCAGTTCGATAAACGACATCCGCTAAATGTTCTCTGAGGAGAGCATCGGTAAAAGAAGAATTGACTTTCTCTAATTTGGCGATATTGATTTTGTTACAAATATCAAAAGGAAAAACTTCTTCGATAAAACTTTGGGCAACTTCCAAATGTGAGAAAGTCTCTTTAAAAAACTTGTCGTGGGCTTTTCGTTTATTTTGGCTCATGGAATAAAGAATATTTACCTAAAATTACACAAAAAACCGTACTGAATAGCGACAAAAACCTAAAAAAGCCTGTTTACAAAAACACCAAAATTTTATCTTTTTTGCTATAAACGCCCGTAAACAAGAATGTTTACAAAGCCGTTTACAATTGCAAACGTTTGTAAAAAAGATAGTTAGAAGCTATTTACGGCATTTTGAAAAAGAGAAGTATCTATTTACAATTATCGTAAAAAATCCTTCTTTTGTTTTGTAGCCAAGTTTCCCGAAATTGCGTAATAAAAATCGTACCTCCATTTCCAGAATCACTAAATAATGCTACAAAAATACATTGACAGCCTTGATAAACGCTACCAAAGGGGAAATGCTTTACTACTGGACATACCGTTCATTTTAATTTGGTAAAAACTGGATTGACTTCCGTAACTTGTTTTTAGTATCAATAAATCTAAGTTAGAATTAAATCAAATTCAGTTTTTAGTGAATTCGTATGCTACTAAAATAGCTTTACAGCCTCCATTAAGCCTTTTCTGCTTGTTTTTTCACCACATTAGAAAACCTAATTTTTTTATAGGGATACCACCTTAATTTTTCAACTCGCCCAGAATGATGACATTGCGTAGGCGTTTTGAAGTCAAGTGAAGCATGAGGGCGGTAATTATTGTAGGTCTCAATCACTTGTGGAATCGCCTTCAACGCTACCTCTTCCGACACAAAACCATTGCCTAAATTGAACTCCTCTTTTAGGGTTCGGTTGAGTCTTTCAGCCATCGAATTTTCATTGGGTTCTGCTGAAGAACACATACTCATTTTAATACCCGCTTTTTGGATTAAATCCACGTAAGCCCAAGAGCAATATTGCACCCCACGGTCAGAATGGTGAATCAATTCCGTCTTCTTTTTACGGGTTTGCAAAGCCATTTTCAAAGCACCCAAGGGACCTTTTGCTTCCAAAGTGGGTTGCAAAGCCCAGCCTACTATCTTCCGAGAAAAAGCATCCATAATCAATGATAAATATACGAAACCACGACCCACTTGAATGTACGTCATATCACTCACCCACAGCTGCTCAGTACCCATCGGAATAAAATCTTTTACCCGATTTGGATACTTTTTATAATTGTGGTCTGACTGAGTAGTCACCACCTTATAATGCTTCTTTTAACCAATAAACCCTCTTTTTTCATCAACTGGTGCAGTTTATCTCGACCAATTTTTAACTAATTAGGACTTACGCAAAAGTAATTGAAGCGTGTTTCATTTGTTGAATCAAATACTCGTCTAAGAGTGAGTCTTTGAGACGATATACTGTTTGTTTAGATT
>JAYUIP010000540.1:0-1922 GCA_043765945.1 Arcicella sp. | reverse complement strand
AGGCAACTTTTGCGGCTAAAAATGCTTTGAAATATTTAGATAAATCTCGTTCGTTTGCAGATTTTAGTCCAGAATTGATGTTTGGTGATGGTTTGTATAATTACTATTTTTATTACGTAAAAGAAAATTATCCTTTGCTTCGCCCCGTGCTTTGGTTGTTTCCAAGAGGCGACAAACCCAAAGGAATTACGCAATTAGAAAAGGTGAGTTTCAATGCTTTTTATACCCGAACGGAAGCCCGTTATTTCCTTTTGCAGATTTATGGCATTGAAAATATGAATGATAAGGCTCTGAATTTGGCAAAATATACCCACGAATCTTACCCAGACAATCCATTTTTTGAGCGTTTCCATGCTCGTAGTGCCTTCGTGTTGGGTCACGTAAGTGAGGCTAAAACGTTGTCTAAGAGCATCTTGAAGAAAATTGATGAGCATTATGCGGGATATGAAGGCGTTAGTGGGCGTTATGCCGCCTACATCTTGGCGTATTATGCCTACAACTACGATAAAGACATAAAAACTGCCAAAGAATACTACTTAAAAACGATTGAATTTGCTAAAAATACAGGCACAACAAGCTCTGGATATTATTGGTCCTCAATGGTGGCATTGGGAAAAATTGCTTCGCAGGAACAGGATTATGACAGAGCAATTGAATATTTTAAGCAAGTAATTGACGACACCGACCGCAAAGCAACCCAACGGGATGAGGCAAAGAAACTATTGGCGGAAGCGAAGAAATTGAGGCGGAAGAAGAAGTAAAAAATAATTTTAAAGAGGGCTTTGTTTTAGACGAAGCCCTCTTTTTGGTTCTTTTGGAGTTTATAATTTCGAGAAACATTTTGGCTTATAATAGAAAGACTTCCAAATACAAAATTGATATACAAATGTATTATGCTAATATCCAGGTAGTTACGATTTCTTAAACTCAGGTTATTAGCTCATAAGCTCACAGTTAAAATTGCCTAAAACATAACATTTCCCCAACCCCAACCGTTTATAAAAATATAATAGCGTAATTACCCAATAATCACGCAATTGCAACATCACTCAACTTAATCTACCTTTTCTCATGAAGCTAAATCGCTTTACGCTCGTGGCAATTGCCTTTTTGGCTTGCCTATCCACAACTTTTGCTCAGAAATCTTATGAATGGAAAACTGCCACATCGGGCGGATATACTTACAAATTCGTGAGCAACGACCCTATGAAAGCTCGTTTTTATACCCTCGCCAATGGCTTGACGGTGATTCTGAGCGAAAACCACAAAGAACCACGCATTGCGGCTTTGATTCCCACTCGGGCGGGTTCAAACACTGACCCACGCACCAATACTGGGCTTGCTCATTACTTGGAACATATGCTTTTTAAGGGAACTGACAAGTACGGTTCGATGGATTGGGCGAAAGAAAAACCCCTCCTTGATCAAATTGATGCCCTTTACGAAAAGTACAACAAAACGACTGATTCTGTTCAGCGGAAAGCGATTTACAAAGAAATTGACGCAAAATCTGGCGAGGCTGCCACGTTTGCCATTGCCAACGAATACGATAAAATGATGGCTTCGATGGGCGGACAAGGTACGAATGCTTTTACGTGGTATGAACAGACTTGTTACACCGAGGACATTCCCGCAAACGCTATTGATCGTTTCTTGAAATTACAGGCTGAACGCTTCCGTAGCCCTGTTTTGCGTATTTTCCACACGGAATTAGAAGCAGTTTACGAAGAAAAAAATCGTGGCTTAGACAACGATGGCTGGAAAGTGAATGAGACAAAAAATGCGGCTCTTTTCCCAACGCACAACTACGGACAACAAACCACCATCGGAACGATTGAACACTTAAAAAACCCTTCATTGGTTGAAATTCGTAACTATTTCAAGAAATATTACGTACCCAACAACATGGCAATCATCATGGC
>JAYUIP010000539.1:0-1922 GCA_043765945.1 Arcicella sp. | reverse complement strand
CAAAGATGAAATATGGTGGTGGGGGAGATTGGTATTGCAATAAAACCTCATTGGGAAATCTTATAAAGTTCTGTAACAGCAACTTACGCACGAATATTGCTGCTGACGAAGACATCGTAGAGCCATCAAGTCCAGAGCTTTTTACCTACCCATTTGTGCATTTGACGGGACATGGAAACATCATTTTTACAGAATCTGAGGCTTTAAATCTTCGTAAATATTTGATTGGAGGAGGTTTTCTTCATGCAGATGATAATTATGGTTTAGATAAATTTTTACGAAGAGAAATGAAGAAAGTTTTTCCAGAATTAAGTTTTATTGAATTACCTTTCAATCATCCCATTTATTCTCAGAAATTTAAGTTTACGAACGGTTTACCCAAAGTTCACGAACACGATAATAAGCCTCCCCAGGGTTTTGGACTCATTTATCAAGGTCGGTTAGTTTGTTTTTACAGTTACGAGACAGATTTAGGAAATGGGTGGGAAGATCAATCTGTTCATAACGACCCAGACGTGATTAGACAAAAAGCTTTGCAAATGGGAGCAAATCTCGTTTCTTATGCCCTAACTATTGATTAATACCTTCATTTGTCAGATTTAGTAATAATTATGAACCATTTAGTCTCACAAATGGTAATTCCGATATAACAATAAACATCAATAAACATTATGCAGTTAATATTGCCCGCTTTCATTATCCACTGGTACTTATCATTATTTAGTCAAACATTTTTTTTGCATCGTTACTCGGCTCATAAAATGTTTACAATGAATAAGTTTTGGGAGAAGTTTTTTTATTTTCTTACTTATGTTTCGCAAGGTTCTTCATACTTAAGCCCGAGAGCATACGCAATTTTGCATCGGATGCACCATGCTTTTAGTGACACCGAAAAGGATCCACATTCTCCTCATTTTTCAGATAACGTATTTTTGATGATGTGGAAGACAAAAAACATTTACAATGCACTTTTGAATAATAAGACAAAAATTGAGGAACGATTTGACCATAATTTCCCTTTTTCAAAAACTATTGAAAAAATGGGACATCACTGGATTTCTCGCTTAGGTTGGGGAATTGCTTATGTGTCAATGTACATTGCCGCTTACGTTTACCTGGATATGCACTGGGCTTTCTTCTTTCTGTTACCAATTCATTTTTTGATGGGACCAGTTCATGGTGCAATTGTTAATTGGTCGGGGCATAAATATGGTTATCAGAATCATGATAATAACGATAAATCTAAGAACTCATTAATTTTTGATTTTTTAATGATGGGAGAACTATTCCAAAATAATCATCACAAATTGCCCAATAGCATGAATTTTGCTACCAAATGGTACGAGATTGATCCAACTTATCCTATTATAAAGATGTTAACTTGGATGAAAATAATCAAACCTAATTTGAGTAAACCTGCTAATGCAGAATTTTAAACAATTGATTCTTAGATATTTACAAACGCCCGTGAGATATTCCTTTCGGGCGTTTGTAATTTTATAGGTTTCCGAACGACTAAGAAAGTATGAAAAATCTATTACAAATACGTTTCCTTCAAATTTATCGTGAATTACGGAAAGCTGGGCTATGGGCAGTTCTTGTAAGTTTAATTATTTATGCTTCCATTATTATCCGAATTACTAAATCAAGTGTTCTGCCACCGTCCCCTAATGAATTTGCCTTAATTTTTGGAATGTTGGTTTTTAGTATTCATTCTATCAGAAAAGATAAAAGAATCTTGTCAGTAATTTTTCCAGAAAAACAGAAGTTTTATTATTTTTTAGAATATGTTGTGTGGAGTTTGCCATTAATCATTCCACTTTTAGTACATGTAGACTTTATTGGAATATTTCTATTTTATATTTGTTGTTTATTAACTGTCATACTCGATATTTCCATAAATATTGGAGACAAAAGGAAGC
>JAYUIP010000538.1:0-1929 GCA_043765945.1 Arcicella sp. | reverse complement strand
GTATTCCAACGGGAACAAATCCAGTATGGTATTTTGGAGGAGTAGCAATTACGGGAGCAAATCAAAACAGTCTAATACCTTCAAAATCAGGTAATTACACCGTAAAGTCAACGGATGCAAATGGATGTGATGCTATTTCTGATAATTACGTTTTGACGATAACGGCAGTTGAAGAAGAGATTGTTTCAGAAACAACCGCAAAGATTTTCCCTAATCCAGCAACTGATAAAATCAGAGTAGAATATCGCTCACCAAATCCAACAAAATCGGTTCAAGCGGAGATAATTAATACGTTTGGAATGGTGCTGACGAGTAAGAATTTAGTAAAAACCAACGGCATTTACACAGCAGATATTGACGTATCAAAACAAAATCAAGGCAAGTTTTTTGTAAGAATTATTGCGGATGATGTGGTTAAGGTTGTGCCTTTGGTTATTGAGAATTAGTTATGAAATAATTGCACACAGAGTGAACGGATTTAAACCATAGTGGTAAACCGCAAGAATTTAAGGGAATTTTTTAATTGACTGTATAAATATAAAAAGGGATTTTAATTTTAAATAAAAATCCCTTTTATCCCTGCGGTTCGCCACTACGGTCTAATCTTTTTAATCAGTATTCCATCAATTTTCAAGCCATTGCAAAGCCACTTTGTTCTCTGGCACGTTCAGAGACGAAGCCCAAGACAATATCTTGAGGTAAAACACCACGCTCTACTAATTCGTCAGCAATTAAACAGTCGGTATTATTTTGTTGAATCCATATTTTTTCATTGATAATATCAAAATGAAAAGCAACCAAATAAACAAATTGGGCATTGTGCCAACCCACTGAAACTAATTGATAATGATTATGTTCTTTGTCAATAATCAACTGCGACTTTACATTGGGGGTAAGTCTTTTTTTGATAGCCCCAAACTCGTTGAGTAAATCGCAAAGAATAGTTTGATATTTTGTTACTTTATCCATGCTGTTATGCTATTTGTTTCAGGATTAAAAACGATGATTTCAACTTTAAAACGCTCAATTGCTTTTTGAATAAATGGGCGTTGAAAAAATTGTTGCCAAGCATTGTCTGGAATTGCTAACCAAATACGGCGGTCTGGCTCTAATTCTTCTAAGGAAAGTCTATAATTTTCATACTGACCAATGGCTTTATGAAACTCAGAAACAGGCGATTGTCCCTCAAAAGATTTAATTTCAACAGCAATTTTTTCATTATCACGCTCTGCGGCAATCATTCTTTCAGCACCTAAGTCAGCTAATAATTCAACTTCGCCAATGGTCAAATCCAATGGGTCGTCAGTAATAAGCCATCCTTCTTTGATGAGAGCTTCTTTAATATTATCGTGAAAAAAATCTCGTCTTGCCATTTTTTATACTGAGATACGGTATTTGTCAATAAATTTAAAAATAACATCATTCCACCTCAATCACCACGCCGCTCGTTTTTGGGTGAGCTACGCAGGTTAAAATATAACCCTGTTGAATTTCTTTATCCGTTAATCCATCTTCCTCATCCATACTCACTTTTCCAGAAACACACTTACCCATGCAAGCCGTACACATTCCCGCTTGGCACGAGTATGGAAGATCAATGTCATCCCGAAGAGCAGCTTCTAAAATTGTCTCATGTGGTTTTACAAGTATCTGATAATCAGTACCTTCATATTTAATTATAACGGTTTGCTCTTTCAATGAACCCTCTTCATCTTCTTGTTCAACCGTGAGAATCCCAGCACCAAAATGTTCTTGATGAATGTTTTCGGCAGGAACATTGAAGATATTCAAAGCCTTCGTAACAGAATCCATCATGCCTTCTGGACCGCATAAATAATACTCGGCACTGGCAATGTCAATCGCAAAATCTTGCTTCAAAAACGTAACTGCCGATGCTTGATTAATTCTGGTTTTATAACCCGTCCATGT